>JACPZY010000181.1 GCA_016195215.1 Actinomycetota bacterium
CTCGCAGTATGACGAGCCGATCTGCATCAATGGATATGTGGATGTTGAGATTGATACCGACGAAGGTGTGAAGCAGTTCCGCGTGGAGATTGAACGCGTGCATATGGAAGAGGACACTGGAAAGTCGTTGCACATGGGTGGGGTGACCGGCCGTATTCATGGTGCTGATTACTCGTTGTTGGACTTCAACCGTGCAGGTATTCCTTTAGTGGAGATTGTGACCAAGATTGTTCCGGGTACAGGAAAGTACGCACCAGAGGTTGCAAAAGCTTACGTTGCCGAACTCCGTGACATTCTTCGCTCCCTTGGAGTGAGTGATGTCCGCATGGAACAGGGATCACTTCGTTGTGATGCCAACGTTTCATTGCGCCTGATTGGCGAGACGACACTTGGCACTCGCAGTGAGACCAAGAACGTCAACTCACTTCGCTCAGTTGAGCGAGCAGTGCGCGGCGAGATGATCCGTCATGCAGAACTCCTCAATGTAGGCAAGAAAGTTGTGCAGGAGACACGTCACTTCCAAGAGGAGAGCGGTCTTACCCGCTCTGGTCGCTCGAAAGAGCAGGCTGAGGATTACCGTTATTTCCCCGAGCCAGACCTTGTTCCGGTGGAGCCAGATGCTGCCTGGATTGAGAAATTGCGCGCCACACTGCCTGAGGAGCCAACAAGTCGTCGTAAGAGATTGCAAGCAGAATGGTCGGTGCCGGATAAGGAGATGGCGGCGATGATCAATGCCGATGCCCTCGACATTGTTGAAGCAACCGTCAAACTCGGAGCAGACCCAACACGTGCACGCGGATGGTGGCTTGGTGAGATCTCACGTGTTGCCAACGAGAAGGAAGTTTCTATTTCAGGTCTCTCAATTTCCCCAAAGGATGTCGCCGATATCGTCGCCTTCGTTGCAGCAGGGGAGTTGACCGACAAACTGGCTCGCCAGGTTGTTGAAGGCGTCATCAGCGGAGAGGGGACACCGGCACAGGTTATTGAATCTCGCGGGCTCAAAGTGGTTTCCGATGATTCAGCATTGATGGCAGCGATTGAGAGGGCTATCGCGGGAGAACCTGAGACCGCAGAGAAAGTGCGGAATGGAAATATTCCCGCCGCCGGTGCACTAATTGGCGCCGTCATGAAAGAGACAAAGGGCCAAGCAGATGCTGCTCGCGTGCGAGAGCTTCTACTTGGCCACTTGGGTCAGTGACTCTCCTTAAATGGACATATATGCGTCGGCTCACGATCAAATCATGGCAGTACGAGATGGTAAAAGTTCTTCACGTCAATTGATCGAAGCATCTCTAGATCGAATCGAGAGTATCGATTCTTCGGGCTACGAACTTAATTCTGTACTGGCTCTCTCACTACAGGTTCGAGAAAATGCAGAACAGAGTGATGCCACATTGCCGCTTGCAGGATTACCTATATTGATAAAGGACAATATCGAGGCCATTGGCTTACCTGGAACTGCGGGTTCTCTTGCGCTCTCTCGATATCCGGTGGTGCGGGACTCCACGATTGCTTCTCGTCTACGTGCAGCAGGGGCAAAGATAATTGGCGCGACGAACCTTTCCGAGTGGGCAAATATTCGTTCTATCAAATCAACAAGTGGGTGGTCAGGAGTGGGTGGACTAACCGCAAACCCATGGAAGCACGCTCATAGCGCTGGTGGTTCTTCTTCTGGGTCGGGTGCTGCAATTTCTGCTGGATTAGTTTCACTTGCAGTCGGCACCGAGACTGACGGATCTATCGTATGTCCCGCGTCTTTAAATGGCTGCGTTGGGATAAAACCAACTGTCGGATCGGTGCCACGCATGGGAGTCATTCCTATTAGTGCTAGCCAGGATTCACCAGGCTCAATGGCTAGAACTGTCTACGATTCCGCGTTGTTGCTAGAGGTGATGATGGGTACATCGGGATTAGTGAATGCCACGTTAGAAAAAAGTTCCTTGAAAATTGGTGTCGTAAAATCCTGGTTAACGACTCATGAAGGAACGGATGCACTTTTTGATGGAGCGCTAACTCAACTAGGGAACTCAGGCATAACTTTAGTTAACGTTGATCTTCCGGCTTCGGATGAGGCGGTTGGTAATGATGAGGTTCACGTTCTGCTCCACGAACTGGTAGATGATCTTGCCTCGTATTTTTCAATTCGTTGCGATTCAAAACTTTCATCTTTGGCAGATGTTGTTCGTTTTAACAGAGAGAACGTCGATACTGAACTCCAATACTTTGCGCAGGAACTATTTGAACAAGCCCTTGAATTGGGTGGTCGTGGAACTGAGTATGCCGAAAAGCGTGCCCGAAATTTGGCTTGGGCAGAGAAGACTTTGGCATTGGGATTAGATAGCGTTGACGTTCTGATCGGCGCCAGCTTTGCACCAGCATGGGTAAGCACCCTTGGCAAAGGTGACGACTCTTCACGTTCAAGTTGGATCACAAAGGCACCTGCTATCGCAGGAACACCGATAGGTTGCCTTCCAATGGGGATTATTGAAGGGCTCCCTGTTGGAATAGGAATTGTCTCGCGCAAAAATGATGAGGCTCGATTGATTGCTGCCATGGCTCAGATAGAACGCTCGCTTGCTCTTGGAATACTGGAACCAACTTTTATAAAGTAGATCTATTCCAAGAGAGCGAACGGCCGACCCATTATTTAATGGACTGCTGGCATTAAATCTGTCTCAACGAGTGAGTCTTTTCCGATTTTGATGGTGAAGGCAAGAACAACTGCGCCAATAAGCAGGAATGCGGCACCCACTTTAAATGATTGCGTATAGCCATGCGTAAGTGCTGCGAACTGAGCAACCTTCCCTGACCCACCATTTGCCGTGATGTAGGTGGC
>JACPZY010000185.1 GCA_016195215.1 Actinomycetota bacterium
GGCGATGCGGCAATTTATGACGCCCTGGTGCGCATGGCACAGTCATTCTCCATGCGATTGCCTCTTATTGATGGGCATGGAAATTTTGGCTCGCTCGACGCGGGCCCTGCGGCGATGCGCTATACCGAAGCACGATTGGCGCCTCCTGCAATGGCAATGGTGGCAGAAGCCGACGAAAACACTGTCGATTTCGGGCCAAACTACGACGGCCAGATTCTCGAGCCACTTGTCCTGCCAGCGGCTTATCCCAATCTCCTGGTCAATGGAGGATCGGGCATTGCTGTTGGTATGGCAACAAATATGGCTCCTCACAATCTTGGCGAAGTTATCGCTGCAACTAAATTTCTCATCGACAATCCATCAGCTACATTGAAACAGTTGATGAAATTTGTTCCCGGCCCAGATTTTCCTACGGGTGGCGAACTCGTAGGTGTAGAAGGTGTCCGCGAGGCGTATGCGACTGGGAAGGGAAGTTTCAAAGTCCGCGCCAGCGTTGAAATTGGCAAAGTCTCCGCCCGTAAAATGGGAATCACAATCCGCGAACTCCCATTCACGATTGGCCCCGAAAAAGTCGTGGAGAGGATTGCGGACCTTGCAAAAGCCAAGAAGATTCAAGGCATCTCCGACATCATCGACCTGACCGATGGTAAAACGGGTACCAATGTCGTTATTGAATTGAAGAACGGTTTCGAACCAGAAAAGGTCCTGGAGCAGCTCTACAAGCTCACTCCCATGGAGGATGCCTTCGCAATTAATGCTGTGGCACTCGTCAACGGCAAACCTCAAACTCTTGGGCTAAAAGAACTCCTGCAAGTATTCATTAGCCACCGTATCGAAGTTATTCGTCGGCGTTCCGAATTCCGCAAGGCAAAGGCAACATCGCGTTTGACTCTCGTGGATGGTCTCCTCAAGGCAATTGTCGATATCGATAAAGTCATCAAGATAATTCGTGGTAGCGAGGATGCAGCCGAAGCGAAAGCCGCGCTTATCAAGGGCTTTAAACTCAACGACGAGCAGGCAACGTACATCCTTGATATGCCACTTCGACGCTTGACCAAAATGTCAAAATTGGAATTGGAGTCCGAACAGAAAGAACTCAAATTCACTATTGATGCATTGAATGTGCTTCTCAAGAGTGAAGAGAGTATTCGCAAACAGGTCAGCGATGAACTCACTGTTGTCGGCAAATCCTTTGCCACTCCCCGCAAGACAAAGATCACCGCTGCCGTCTAAATCTATTCTGAGGTTGAAGTCATATGTGATACTATCTTGACGTATCAAGATAGAACTGGAGAAAGCATGACGACAGCACGCGAGAAATTCTCCTCTCAAGCCGACCCGCAGTTGTTAGCAAAGTTACGTCAGGTCGCAGAGAGTGAGGGTAGACAATTCCAATCCATTCTTGAAGAAGCTCTCATTGAATACCTCGAACGGCATCAAAAGCAGCGGCCACGTTCTCATGTCCTTGAGGCCTTCGGAATGAGCATGCAGGAGTTCGATGAACTCTACAAGAATCTTGCAAAGTGAGTAATCACGAATATCTAACGGTCGCGGACGCCCTTGCCCTCCATGCAATCTTGATCAAACAGTATGGAGGATCAGATGGTGTTCGAGATATGGGGGCACTCGAATCCGCACTCTTCCGGCCGCAAACCGGTTACTACAAAGATTTGATTGAAGAAGCCGCCGCACTTCTTGAAAGCCTTGCGATCAACCATCCCTTCATCGACGGCAACAAGAGAGTTGCCTTCGCGGTCACGGATACCTTTCTGCGTATCAACGGGCGAAGAATCACCGCCGATAGCACTGTGATCTACGAGAAACTCATTGCACTCTTCGACGCGGGTGATTTCAAGTTTGACACTCTAGAAAAATGGTTACGCGAAGTAATCAAAGAGGTCGATTAAGCGTCTATCCGATCGCGATCGATATCTGCGGACGATATAAATTCTTTACGTGGCGCTACCTCATTGCCCATGAGCAACTCGAACATCGAATCGGCGGCAGCCGCGTCATTGACAGTGACGCGACGTAAAGTCCGGTGATCTGGGTCCATCGTCGTCTCGCGCAATTGGTTAGCGTCCATCTCTCCAAGACCCTTGTACCGCTGGATCGGTTCCTTCCATTTCTTGCCGGCCTTTGTCAGATCGGTCAATACCTTCCGCATCTCATCATCGGAATAGGTGTAGTAGAAATCGCCTTTCTTGCCTCCAGAGCCCATCACTTCAATTCGATGTAGAGGTGGGATCGCAGCAAAGACGCGACCGTCATCGATTAAAGGTCGCATGTAGCGATAGAGCAGGGTAAGCAGAAGACAACGAATATGAGCGCCGTCAACGTCTGCATCCGACATCAGGATGATTCGGCCATAGCGAGCGGCATCCAACTCAAAGGAGCGGCCGGAGCCAGCGCCAATGACCTGGATGATAGAAGCGCACTCGCTGTTGTCGAGCATCTGAGAGAGGGAGGCTTTCTGGACATTCAAGATTTTCCCGCGGATAGGCAAAATCGCCTGAAATTCGGAGTTTCTCGCGGCTTTTGTGGTGCCAAGGGCTGATTCGCCTTCAACGATAAAGAGCTCAGTACGAGAGACATCCTCGGACCGACAATCTGACAACTTGGTAGGCAATGACGAACTTTCAAGGGCGTTCTTGCGTCGTTGTAAATCCTTATGCGCGCGCGCAGAAATTCGTGTCCGTGATGCAGCGGTAACTTTTTCTAAGATCAATCGACCGTTTGCCTTATCAATTCTCTTCGTGGTGGCGAAGAAGGCTTTCATCTCATCGGCTACCACCGATGCCACGATTCTCGTGGCAGCTGCGGTTCCGAGCACTTCCTTCGTCTGTCCTTCAAACTGCGGTTCAGACATACGCACGGTTATGACTGAAGTAAGACCTTCCATAATGTCGTCTTTGATCACATCTAGTTCGTTGTTCTTCAAAGTTTTTGTTGAGCGAAGCGCCTCGTTAAAGGCTTTGGTGATGGCCCGCTCAAATCCCTGGATGTGAGTTCCGCCCTTGGGGGTCGCGATGATGTTGACGAAAGAACGCATTGTGGTTTCAAAACCATTGCCCCACTTCATTGCTATATCTACGCCCATGTCCCGTTCGACTTCGGTGGAGACCATGTGTCCTTGTTCATCAAGAACTGGAACCGTCTCTGCGTAATGTCCGCCACCGGTCAGACGGATGACATCGCCGACTGGTTCGTCGGGTGCAAGGAATGTGCAGTATTCCGAGATGCCACCTTTGTGTTGGAAAGTTTCACTTCTCTTTATCTTCTCCCGGTTGTCATTGACGATTAGTGTCAAACCAGGAACAAGATAAGAAGTCTGTCGTGCACGAGCGTGAATTTCCTCAAGTTCGTAATCTGCCTCTTTGAGGAAGATCTGCTTATCGCTCCACCATTTAATGCGCGTGCCAGTGACTTTTGATGGCACTTTTCCGACAATTCTGAGTCCAGAGGCAGGGGTGAAAGTAGCTTTAGGACCCTCGCCTTCAAAAATTCCGGCGACGCCGCGTTGAAATGACATCCAAAAAATCTTGCCGTCGCGGTCTACTTCGGCATCGAGGCGCGAAGCTAATGCGTTGACTACTGAGGCCCCCACCCCGTGGAGACCCCCTGACGCCGCGTAAGAACTGCCGCCGAATTTTCCACCAGCATGCAATTTCGTCAGTACGACTTCAACTCCCGTCAGGCCAGTTTTTGGTTCTTTATCCACGGGAATTCCTCGACCATCATCATGAACTTCAACTGAGCCATCTGATTCGAGATTTATTTCAATTTTTTTGCAGTACCCGGCGAGCGCTTCATCCACCGCATTGTCGATAATTTCCCAGAGGCAGTGGTTGAGTCCGCGCGAATCCGTGGAACCGATATACATACCAGGACGTTTACGGACCGCATCTAGTCCTTCGAGGACCGCAAGATCCTTAGCGGTGTAACTCGACTCTAGGTTCTTAGGGGTCTTCTCTTTGCTGGCCACGGGCGCAAAGGCTAGCGAGAGCATCGCCCATTAGACAGTAAGCGCGCCGAATTATCGTTCGATAGTTAGATAATCCTGAGAATATGTGAATATGTCTCATCTAGTGAGCGTAATAGCGAAGACTTTGATAAATAGTTCTACTATTACAAGCGGGGAATAAGAAGAGATGGTTTGATGTTCCACTAGGTAGGAAAGTTCGGATCTTCCCTAGAGGATCTAGTGGATTGAGACGTAAGGAGTGCACCATGACTGAACAGATGATTCTGGAAGCCACGCCGCTCAATGCCGTTGACCGTTGCGATCGCTGCGGTGCTCAGGCCTACGTCCGTGCGGTGCTTCTCTCAGGTGGCGAACTCCTCTTCTGTGGTCACCACGCCAAGGAATATGCCGCCGGCCTCAAGCCTGTTGTTGCGCACATTCAAGATGAGACACAACGACTCGAGAAGTCTCCAACCCGATAACCCTGGCTAGCGCCGCAGTTCATTAATCAAAGAGCTGGGGCTTCAAATCCCGCTGCCCTGTGTGATCCATCACAAAAAGGCTTATCTTGTGAGTGCCCACATCGGCATAGGGAGAAGTTCGTGTCGGTACGAATGATGTTTCCCTCTGCGTCCACAAAATCCACGGTCCCC
>JACPZY010000186.1 GCA_016195215.1 Actinomycetota bacterium
ACTGCCGCTAGAAGTAAGTGCCACTGTCGAACAAATTTATCGTCGTGCCCGGGCGCGTTACGGTGATAAAGCTGGTGAACTTATTGCGGCTAAAATGTACGAGGACGACACAAATACGCCACTTCGTTATACCTAATTTACTTTGAGCTCACTCATTAAAGAGGGCCGGGGTACGGCGTGGCTCGGTGTAGCGGTGATGTGGTTTGTGGGTGGATCTATCTATCCATTCCTGAGTGATGCGACGAAAACGATCGCTCCAATCAATATCGTGTTCTTACGCACTTTCGGCACGACAATTCTCCTCGGATCGATTTTGTTGATCTTTGAGCCCTTCGCATTAAAGGGGTTTCGTATGGATCGATGATTGATTCCAGTGGTTGTGTGTGCGGTGTTGTTCTACCCGGTATGCAACGGCGACCTTGCTTGGTCAAGTACAAAGATTCCCGGTGCCGTAAGCGCGCTCCTATTCAGCATATTGCCGGCCCTCATGATTGTTTACGCTGCGGTACGGGGCAGGCGACCAATTTTCATCGCGGCAACTGGAGTTGCATTAGTAACAGTGACCGTTATCTTTCTCGTAGGTGCTCCAAGCGGACCAATTACCACTTCAGGCGTAGTCGCGGGATTGATTTCAGTTTTAGCGTGGTTTGTTGTCACTGAAATTTGGATTCAGTTCACACCGAATTATCCGTTGTTATTGGCAACAACGCTGCAATCCTTTGTTGGAGCGCTTGGTTGTCTATTGCTGCGATCCCTTCTTCACGCACCTCCCATTCATCTATCGCAAACGCTGCGCCCGAGCGTGATCTTTCTTATCTTGGCGCTGGCTGCGCAACATTGGTCATATCTGGGGATTTTGACACGTGTCTCGGCTTCCGTGCTCTCCTCTTTCGCTTTCATAAATCCTCTTGTTGCTAGAATTGTTGGATATGTCGCTTTCCGCCAGATGATTACAACGGTTCAGGCAATTGCGGGCTCGATCTTGCTTGCAGGGGTCTTTTTGGTGGTTCGAGAGGATATGCGCTCTAAGCGCTCCAGCCAACAAGTCGTATTTAGCCCAGGCGGTAGCCACCATCCATGGGTATTTCAGCACCATTAACCCACCGCAGTTCCTCGCTGGCCAGAGCCAAGACACCTTGAGCCACTATCTCCGGCGCGACGACAGAGGGACTAGCAAGGTCCGCGTCAGTACGAGGTCGGTCTAGGTATTCATCGAGCCAGGCTCGAACTAGCGGTGTATGCATTGCGCCGGGCATCAAGGCGTTGACTCGAACACCTTTTTCGCGGAATTCGAGAGCCAGCCCTTTCGTCAAATGGTTGAGGGCAGCCTTCAGAGAGTCATATAGGTGATTCTTGAGATTCACTCTCCATGCGTTGGTGGAGCTAATGTTAATAATGCAACCCTTGGTAATTGTCAGATAGGGCAGTGCGGCTTGCGCCATGAAGAAGGGAGCTTTGAGGTTGACGGCGAATATCTCATCCCAGTCGCTCTCAGCCACTTGCGAGACTTCTTTATGAGAAATCATGGCGGCGCAATTTACTACGACATCAATTTGCCCAAATAGTAAAATTGCCTGGTCGACTATTGCGTTAGAGGATTCCTTTGGAGTGCTCAAATCAGACCGCAAAAAATGGACGTCATACCCTTGCGAGACCATGAGCGGAATAAGTTGATCGGGATCACTCAGGGCCGTTGCCAGAACGCGGTATCCATTGCTTGCAAAGAGTCTGGTCGTCGCGGCGCCCAGGCCAGTTGTTCCGCCAGTGATAATTGCAACTCGCCCGTTAACCTTGCCTGCCATGTTCAGATACTATAGGATTTTTTGTTATGTCTACTAGGTCAAATTCGACTCAGATTCCGACAATTCAGATAAACGAGGAGCGAGTCGCACCACTATGGGCATCGCAAGAGCGAGAAATTATCGACACCCTTAATTCCGCGGCCGTTGAATTTGTAGCTCGCTACACACGTTCGGACGGCACTCTCATCTGGCGGGATCGTTGGGGGAGCATGGATGGTTCAGATGATCCGTATGAGGCTTTCATGTATCTGGCTCTTTTTTACACGATGGGCGGGAGCGAAGAGATCTATGAACTTGCTCGAAAAATGTGGGATGCGATTACCCTGCAGTGGACCGAATACGGGCAGATCTACCGCGAATTTGACGGATATTACGACTGGATGCACCATGGCGAGGCCTACCTGTACCACTACTTCTTCGGGCTGACCAAGCCAGAGTCGGTGATTGACCGCCAACGTGCGCTCCGCTTTTCCAATATGTACAACGGGCGCGACGAGCTA
>JACPZY010000187.1 GCA_016195215.1 Actinomycetota bacterium
GCAAGAATGCCCGAACGCTTGCCCCGGGCAGAAGCCAAGTCAATTTTATCGCGACCCGTAAGCGCGAACACTCGCGTAAGCCTGATGAACAATACAGGCTTATTGAAGCCTGTAGTTCCGGCCCTTACCTTGAATTATTCGCCCGTGGAGAGCGTCCGGGTTGGCTGGTGTGGGGGAACCAGGCTGACAATGGGTACTATCCAACCTGGGAAACTTACGCGAATCATTCACGCGCCAAACCCGAGAGTGAAGAATTTTGCTTTGAATAACCAGCAACTATTCTTCGGTCTCTGGTTCATCTTCTACTTCAATTTTGGCATGGGGATCAAAGGTTACGGTTGAAGCCGGTAAACCGATAAGCAGAAGTGGGCATGGATTACCCACGCCACGATCGACGCGATCCATCAGTTTTCGCCAGTGAGTCGTCGCAGCACCGAATTTGTCAGATACAAAGTGTTCGGTCCAGGCCTCAGCGAAAGGTTGCGGATTGCGAGGCCGGTTTACTCGTTTATTTACTGCGTTGATCTGCCTACGCGTTGGGTTTAATCCAAGTGTTTTCAGATCATCAAAAGACTGAACGTTGCGCTCCTGGGTAAATCGATGGACCATACTGCGCATTTCGTCCTGCAAAGATGATCCGCGAGTTACGATAATGCCGACACTAATCGCACCCTCAGCGTGAAGTCGTTTGAAATTCTCCAGGTCACGATCGAAAAACGGGTCCTTGTTGTTCCATTCAATTTCCAGCACAACTGTCCCCGCTGGAAAGGACCGAACGTGATCAACTTCGTGCGAGATTGATTCACGCATAACACCATTGATCGTTTTCTTAATTTCAAAGCTTGTCTTATTCCAATTCAGAGCGGCCAAGCTGCGGCGCAAACGCTGTGTACCCTTAGCTTCTCCTCCTCCAGATCCAATGATTTCCGTGATTGGGATCTCTAGATCAATGAGGCAGTTTTCAAGTTCAGCTAATGCCTCTGGAAAATCTTTCTCCAGAATCGCAGCGGAATGGGAGATAAAACGGATCTCAAACCCCCGTTTATTTATGCGATCAAGCAGTAGCTTCTTTTTACGGGCCATTCTGTCAGAACCGATAGATCGGAGTCGATTGAACCCCGTTTCTTTGTTGATGGCAAGCATGTCCCGCCGCCAATGCGAAATCAACCCTTGGGGTGTAGGCCAAGGCCCTAATTTTGCGATTTCATAGCCAAGGCCGTCACTTCCCCCGTTCGCAAATTTACCCGGAAGGATTTCCGCACGAACAGGAACCGCCCGGTTTCCGCTTGGACCACGTTGGTGTCCGCGGTGGGTTGCAACACGATCCAGTCACTCGGGGTCTTGGCGTTGACGTAACCACTGCGCGCGTCGTCGAATACCGGCAGGCGGATGCGACGTTCCTGGCCGCCGCGCGTGACGATCAGAAATTCGCGATGGGCGACAGTGCCCGGGTTGTGCAGTTCCAGCCGATAAGAAATGTTCTGGCCGTTGACGTTGAACGTCGCGGTGCCGCTGGTTTCAACGTCCGCTGACGTGGGCGACGGCAGCCACACGCCGTAGGCATCATGATGCGTCTTGATCACATATCCGCTCGAACCGAGGATGACCACCACGAGAATGAGCGTGAACCACTGATTATGCTCATTCCAGTAGGCGATGACGGCGAGGATCAGAACGGTGGGCAGGCAGAGGACCAGAGTGGTCACGATGACCGATTCCCCGAGAGTCAGTTGATCGCGAAACCAATTCGAAATGAATCCCAGCGCGGCGACCGCCGCGACCGTGTAGATCAGAGTGATGATGACGATGAGTTTCTTCATGCGCTCTTAACACCGCCAAGCATGTCCCGCCGACCATACGAAATCAACCCGTGGGTCAGTCTTTGCGCAACTTAGCCAGCTTGATAGGAAATCGGCGAGGAAATTAGAGTGTCTTAAGCGACGCCGCTTTTCGGTGGTTTTTCGAGCGTATAGTTTGGTCGCAACTTGGAGTATAAGAACTCAGGAGCGAAATCCGCCCCATTTGGCCACACCAGGGTTTGTAGTTCTTCGTCTACTTTGAACTTGCGGAACTCGGACAGGTTCTTGAGTGGTTCGAATACTTCACCCCATAGCTCGCCTTGCAGATTCACATCTCCGGAAACGCCGTCCGCGAAACGAATCCAGATCGTATATCCGTCTTTGTATCCAGCTTCGACAAGTCGCGGTGTCATGGTTTTTACTCAAAAAGCGCAATGTATCGTCTGTGAGCTTATGCAGCCTTGCGGCGCTTCATCGCCTGATCGAGATCATACGTCGCCTGCAAATTCATCCAGAGCTTCGCGGAGGTTCCCAGCGCCTTGGCCAGGTCCAACGCTGCTTCGGCCGTGATGCCACGCTTGCCCTTGATGAGTTCGTTCAGACGAGCGCGGGTCCAACCCAGTTTTTTGGCAA
>JACPZY010000220.1 GCA_016195215.1 Actinomycetota bacterium
TGATGGAAGAGCCAGCGAAGGTGTACAGGCTGGAGCGCCCTCATTGCTCGGACTTGAAATTTCTAAAAAGGGAGCACAGGCATGACGACCTTGACGCCGGTTCTCTCAGCGCATTGGGACGAGAAAGATTCTTTTACCATGGCTGGCTATAAGCGTCACGATGGGTACAAGGCTGCAGCGAAGGCCCTCGCGATGGAGCCAGATGAAGTTATCCAAATCGTGAAAGATTCAGGCCTTCGTGGTCGTGGCGGAGCAGGATTCCCAACTGGAATGAAGTGGGGCTTTATTCCACAAGGTGACAATAGAGATCACTACTTAGTAGTTAATGCTGACGAGTCTGAACCCGGCACGTGTAAGGACATGCCCCTTCTCCTTGCCAACCCGCACGTATTAGTTGAGGGAATCATCATCGCTTCATATGCGATCCAGGCGAAGCGGGCTTTCGTTTATGTGCGTGGCGAGGTCACTCACGTGGTCCGTCGAGTTCAACAGGCGATTGAAGATGCGTATGTAGCCGGTTATTTGGGAAAGAATATTTTCGGTACCGATGTCGAACTCGAGTTGGTGCTCCACGTGGGTGCCGGCGCATATATCTGCGGCGAAGAGACTGCTCTGCTCGATTCTTTAGAGGGCTTTCGAGGTCAACCACGTCTGCGCCCTCCATTTCCGGCAATTGCAGGACTTTATGCCCGTCCTACAGTTGTCAATAACGTCGAATCCATCGCCTCAGTTCCGGCGATTATTGCCAACGGAGCCGAGTGGTTCTTTTCGATGGGTACTGAGAAAAGTAAGGGAATGACGCTTTATTCTCTCTCTGGTCACGTGACCAACCCAGGGCAATTCGAGGCGCCTTTGGGGATCACACTCCGAGAACTTCTGGAAATTTCAGGAGGTGTGCGCGCCGGTCATCAGCTCAAGTTCTGGACTCCTGGTGGATCTTCGACTCCTATTTTCACCGCAGAGCATTTGGATACGCCTCTCGACTACGAAGGTGTCGCAGCGGCGGGCTCGATGCTCGGAACGAAGGCTCTGCAAATATTTGACGAGACCACCTGCGTTCTACGTGCAGTTTTGAGATGGAGTGAGTTCTACAAGCATGAGTCTTGCGGTAAGTGCACGCCATGCCGTGAAGGAACATGGTGGTTGGTACAGATCATGCGCGATCTTGAGAGTGGCAAAGGCACTGCCGCAGACCTTGAGAAGTTGTTGGATATTTGCGAGAACATTCTGGGCCGGGCGTTCTGCGCACTTGGCGATGGCGCAACCTCTCCGATCACATCCTCAATCAAACATTTTCGCGAGGAATATATCGCACACTTAACTCACGGAGGATGTCCCTTTGATTCCCACGCTTCCACTCTCTTTGCAAGTGCCGCCTCATCAGGCAGAGGAGCGGGTGCCTAATCATGACTCCGCAAATGACTGAACAATCAACTGAAGTTGTCGACATGATCACTCTTGTCATTGATGGCTTCGACGTCACCGTACCCAAGGGAACTCTGGTAATTCGCGCTGCTGAGAAACTCGGAATCATGATCCCTCGCTTCTGTGACCACCCTCTTCTGGATCCAGTTGGCGCCTGCCGACAGTGCTTGGTTGAGATTGAAATAAACGGGCGGGCATTTCCTAAGCCTCAGGCCTCCTGCACGATTCCTGTCGAGCCAGGAATGATGGTAAAAACTCAGTTGACCTCGGCTGTTGCGGAGAAAGCACAGAGAGGTGTGATGGAGTTCCTTCTCATCAACCACCCGCTGGATTGTCCCGTCTGCGACAAAGGCGGCGAGTGCCCGCTCCAGAACCAGGCGATGAGCACTGGTCAAGGAGAGTCTCGTTATTCTGGGAAGAAGCGGACTTTTGAGAAGCCAATCAATATCTCTTCACAAATACTTCTTGATCGCGAGCGTTGCATCCTCTGCGCCCGTTGCACCCGGTTCTCCGAGCAAATTGCGGGAGATCCATTTATTACCATGAATGAGCGTGGCGCACTTCAACAAGTCGGTATTTACGAGAAGCAGCCCTTCGAGTCTTATTTCTCCGGCAACACCGTCCAAATCTGCCCAGTCGGTGCACTCACTGGCGCGTCATACCGCTTCCGCGCCCGGCCATTTGACCTAGTCTCAACTCCAAGTGCCTGCGAGCATTGTGCTTCTGGTTGTTCTCTACGAACTGATGTCCGTCGCGGAAAGACTTTGCGCCGTCTTGCCGGTGAAGATGCACAGGTAAATGAAGAGTGGAACTGCGATAAGGGTCGCTGGGCATTCAAGTACGCAACCTCGGCAGATCGTCTGACGACGCCAATGATCCGGGATGCAGATGGCGAACTTCGTATCGCCTCTTGGCCTGAAGCTATGGCAGTGGTCGCAGCAGGATTGAGCGGTAAGAAAGCCGGTGTACTTGTTGGTGGACGCGCCACCTTGGAAGATGCATATGGGTACAGCAAATTTGCCCGGGTTGTTCTTGGGACAAATAATATTGATTTCCGTTCTAGGGTGACTTCGGAGGAGGAGCGTTCCTTCCTCGCATCCAAGGTTGTTGGATCTTCGGTCACTTACGCCGATATTGATCGCGCTGATTCAGTACTCCTTGTTGGCTTTGAGCCAGAGGAAGAATCACCGATTGTTTTCTTACGTTTGAAGAAACAGGTTCGAAAGCGCGGGCTCAAAGTCACTGCAATTGCCAGCAAGCTCTCAGTCGGAAATGCGAAGTTGGGATCAGTTTTCGTATCTGTCGCACCGGGGGCTGAAGCCGCGGCAATCGCAACTCAGGAGCTCACCGCCAAATCGCTCATCCTCGTCGGCGAGCGTGCAAGTGAGAGCGCAGGCGCCCTCTCCGCGGTGGTCGCCCTCTCCGATCGCACTGAGGCAAAGATCGCGTGGATCCCGCGTCGCGCCGGTGAACGCGGAGCACTTGAGGCTGGGGCGATTGGCAACCTTCTGCCGGGAGCTCGTTCAGTAGCAGATATTTCTGCTCGAATTGACCTGGCTGCTGCGTGGGATGTCGAGGCACTTCCAAGTGAAATCGGATTAAGCGGCGAGGAGATATTTGCCGCCGCAAACGCAGGCGAGATTGAAGCCCTTGTTATCGGAGGCGTGGATCCGCTAGATGCCATGGCGCACCATGACTCCCTCACCGCATTGAAGCAGGCCTTCGTTGTAAGTCTTGAAATCCGTCCCAGCGCTGTCACCAAGATTGCCGACGTGGTTCTGCCGGTTGCGGTAGTAGCAGAGAAATCTGGCTCTTTCATCAACTGGGAAGGTCGCCCACGCGCTTTCGAAGCAGCGGTAGCTGATTCCTTGCAACGTTCGGATCTTCGAATCCTGTCAATGATCGCCGATGAAATGTCCCGTCCAATTGGGCTTGCGAGCGTTAAGGCTGCTGCGAAGGAATTTGCATCAATCGGCACTTGGGATGGTTCCAAAGCCGAATTTACTTCCGTTGCGCCGTCGGCTCTGCCAGCATTAAAGGAGGACGAGGCACTGCTTACTTCATGGCGACGCCTGCTTGATGAAGGCACGTTACAAGAGGGAGAAGAGAACTTAGCCGGCACAGCTCGCCAGCCAGTTGCAGTGATTTCGAGGAAGCGGGCGCTTGCACTCGGCGTTGTTGATGGCGATGCGATATCCGTTTCAACGGAGCAGGGCACCGTGGTTCTTCCGGTTCTGGTCGAAGAGATTCACGATGACGCTCTCTGGTTGCCACGTAATTCTCGTGGTTCACATCTGCTCGCCACATTGGGTGTTGCTAGTGGGGCGCTCGTGAAGGTGGTGAAGGAGTAATGAAAATCGCATCAATCATCGGTCAAGATCCAGGATGGCTCATCCTCGTCAAGGCCCTCTTCGTTTTCATAGTCTCTGTTCTTCTCGTTCTTGTAGCCATCTGGGGCGAGCGCCGGATCGTGGCACGTATGCAGATGCGTCTTGGCCCAAACCGAGTCGGCCCGTTTGGACTTCTTCAAGGATTAGCCGATGGGGTTAAGTTGGCGTTGAAAGAGGATTTAATTCCTGCGGCAGCGGACAAGGTGGTTTTCATCATCGCTCCAATTATTAGTGCCACAACTGCCTTCATGGCCTTTGCAGTGATTCCTATGACAGGGGAAGTGACGCTCTTTGGAGAGAAGACTGCAATGCAGTTGACGGATCTTCCCGTTGGAGTTCTCTACATTCTTGCAATTGCCTCCGTGGGTGTCTACGGAATAGTTCTTGCGGGGTGGTCTTCAGGATCTACCTATCCGCTCCTAGGCGGACTGCGCTCGAGCGCACAAGTGATTTCCTATGAAGTGGCGATGGGGCTTTCGCTCGTAGCCGTTTTCATTTACGCGGGGTCGATGTCCACCTCCGAAATTGTCGAAGCCCAACAGAAGTGGTGGTTTGCGGTAGTTCTCTTCCCATCCTTTGTTATCTATGCAATATCGATGGTGGGAGAAACAAACCGAGCACCTTTTGACTTGGCTGAAGCAGAAGGCGAGCTGGTCGGAGGCTTCCATACAGAGTATTCGTCACTTAAATTTGCGCTCTTTTTCCTGGCTGAGTACGTCAACATTGTGGTGGTATCAGCGCTTGCGACCACACTTTTCCTCGGCGGTTACCACGCCCTTCCAGGACTCACATTTACCGAAAGTTGGTTGGGCGGTTGGTTCACACTTATCTGGTTCCTTGCAAAGGTAATCGGATTCTTCTTCATCTTTGTCTGGCTACGTGGGACCCTTCCACGATTGCGTTATGACCAATTTATGAAGTTGGGTTGGAAAGTTCTTATTCCAGTGAACCTGTTCTGGATTTTGGTCGTCGCCACCATGCGAGTCCTCTCCTTACGGGGAGCTTCGCGAGTTTCGATTCTCATTTTTGCAAGTGTGGTCGTCTTGATCGTGTTGGCGGTCAATATTGCCTTCGATGCTTCACGAAAGCGTGTGATTCCGCTATCCAGCGCAGAAATCCCCAAGCCAAATTTTCCTGTTCCAGAAATTCCAGCACCACGAGCAGAGGTGCCACATGTCTGAGAATCACGATCATTTGGTTGAGCGAGTTAACTCAGATTTTGAGCTAGAAGAGGTATCGACCGCGCCGGTTTCGGAAGAGGGCACGAGGAGTTTCGGCACCCAGTTGTTGGGTTTCTGGGTAACTTTCAGAACGATGTTCAAAAAAGTCAATACGGTTCAATATCCAGAGGTCAAAGAGCCCACCGCCCCACGTTTTCACGGAAGACATCAACTCAACCGTCACGCTGACGGCTTGGAAAAATGCATTGGTTGCGAGCTATGTGCTTGGGCATGTCCAGCAGATGCCATCTATGTTGAAGGTGAATCCAACACCGATGAGAATCGGATCTCACCCGGTGAGCGGTACGGAAAGGTTTACCAGATCAATTATCTTCGTTGCATTTTCTGCGGTCTCTGCATCGAAGCCTGCCCAACTCGCGCTCTCACTATGACAAATGAGTACGAACTCGCTGATGATTCCCGCTCGAAGTTGATTTTTGAAAAGGCCGACCTTCTCGCACCACTGCGTGCCGGAATGTTGATGCCACCACATCCCATGTATCCAGATATGGATGAAACCAATTACTACAAGGGCGATGTCCTGGGCTCACATCCTTCGCAGGAGGTGAAACCTTGATAAATCTGGCACTTGAAGTTGGTAAAACCCCAGCGCCTGAAGCAATCCTCTTCTGGATTTTGGCTCCCCTTGTTCTGCTGGCTGCCCTTGGAATGCTATTGGCGAAGAAAGCAGTCCATTCGGCAATTTTGATGGCCTGGGTCATGATTACTCTGGCTATTTTCTATATTGCCCAGGACGCGCTTTTCTTGGGCATTGTTCAGATAGTTGTCTACACCGGTGCTGTCATGATGCTCTTCCTCTTTATCTTGATGCTGGTCGGTATTGATTCGAAGGACTCTTTGACCGAGACGATTCGCGGACTTCGCCCGATCGCCATTCTCGCGGCAGTTGGATTCGGCGGTCTGCTTATCTCCCTTATTGGTCGATCAACGCTAGGTCATGATGAAGTTGGACTGGCCACAGCTAATGAGGCCGGAAATGTTCCCGCTTTAGCCCAACTTCTTTTCTCCAGGTACGTCTGGGCCTTTGAAGTCATTTCCGCATTGCTCATCACTGCGGCACTTGGCGCAATGGTTCTGGCGTACAACCACCGCATCACTTCGCGCCCAACGCAGCGCGAACTCTCTGAGATGCGTTTTCGAACGGGCTCACTTGCTAATGCCGCAGGCCTGCCCAACCCAGGTGTCTTTGCCCTACATGACGCGGTCGACGTCCCGGCACTCTTGCCCGATGGGACACCTGCACCAAATTCTATTTCGGCAACACTTGAGGCGCGTGGAGACATCATCGATTCTCGTCCGTTCCAATTAGGTGAAATGGAGGAGGAGAAATGAACCCAGCAAATTATTTATATGTCTCCGCCATGCTCTTCACCATCGGTGCCATAGGTGTTGTCGTAAGACGCAATGCGATTGTTGTCTTTATGTGTATTGAATTGATGCTCAACGCGGCCAATCTCGCATTCGTAACATTCGCCCGTATAAACGGGAATCTTGACGGCCAGGTTATGGCTTTTTTCACCATGGTTGTCGCTGCTTGCGAAGTTGTCGTAGGTCTTGCAATCATCGTCACCATCTATCGCTCACGTCGATCCGCATCCGTTGATGATGCAAGTCTGTTGAGGCGGTGATTTGATGACCAGTAATGCGCTTGTCTATTTGATCGCATTGCCACTCTTTGGAGCGGCCGTTTTAATGCTGGCCGGACGACGAGCTGATCGTAGGGGTCACATTCTCGCCACCGTACTCTCAGGTGGCTCTTTTCTTCTTGGACTCTACGAGTTCTCCCAGATGCTCTCTCGCTCTAGTGAGAATAGGGCTGTCACACAGAAGCTATTTAGCTGGATTTCCGTGGGAAGTTTCAAAGTTGATGCCGGTCTCATGCTGGATCAACTCTCAATCAGTTTCGTCTTACTAATCACTGGTGTAGGAACTCTTATTCATATCTACTCGATTGCCTACATGTCACACGACCTTGATCGTCGACGTTTCTTCGCGTACCTCAACCTCTTTGTCGCCGCGATGCTCCTCCTGGTCCTTGGAGATTCTTACCTCAACCTTTATGTGGGTTGGGAAGGTGTTGGACTGGCTTCATATCTCCTCATCGGATTCTGGAATCAGAAACCCACCTATGCGACCGCTGCAAAGAAGGCATTTGTTGCCAACCGCGTTGGTGACCTTGGCCTCTCACTTGCAATCATGGTTGCTTTTGCAACTTTAGGTACTGTCTCTTTCTCCGGGGTCAAAGAGAATGCGGGGCAGGCATCGACTGCTGCCTTAACTGCGATTGGAATCTTGCTGCTCGTCGCTGCGACTGGAAAGTCAGCACAGTTACCATTACAGGCATGGCTTGGAGACGCGATGGCGGGTCCGACTCCTGTATCGGCACTCATCCATGCCGCAACAATGGTTACTGCTGGCGTCTATTTAATTACTCGTTCGAATTTCATATTTGATGCTGCTCCAATTGCGCAACTCGCAGTCGCAATCATTGGGGCTATCACTCTTCTCTTTGGTGCGATTATCGGTGCGGCTAAAGATGATATTAAGAAAGCACTGGCGGCTTCGACGACATCGCAGATTGGATATATGGTTTTAGGTGCCGGCCTTGGACCTGCGGGGTATGCCTTTGCGATCATGCATCTCCTCGCGCATGGATTCTTCAAAGCTGGATTGTTCCTCGGCGCTGGATCTGTCATGCATGGCATGAACAACGAAGTAAATATGCGGCGATATGGCGGCCTTCGAAAGTTTATGCCGATCACTTTCGCAACATTTGGAGCAGGTTATCTCTCCATACTTGGCGTTCCGCCTTTTGCGGGTTTCTACTCCAAAGATAGGATCATTGAAGCGGCCTTCAATGCCGGCGGGGTTAGGGGAGTGCTCCTTGGATCCGCTGCTCTTCTGGGCGCGGCGATTACCGCCTTCTACATGACCCGCGTTGTTGTGATGACATTTGCGGGTAAAGCCCGCTGGGAGGAAGAAGTTCACCCCCACGAGTCACCAGCGTTGATGTGGCTGCCAATGGTTCTGATTGCATTCGGCTCCACCTTCTCTGGTTTCCTCTTTACTCGCGGCGATGCCCTCCGTAACTGGCTCGCCCCAGTTGTTGAACCAGTTGCGGCACGTGAACAGGAACTTCTCAGTCCCGCGCTCGTCTCAATTTTGGCGTTACTTCTAGTCGTCGTCGGAGCTGGCTTGGCAGTGATGAAGTACTTGCGACAAGACGTACCAGTTGTCGCACCGGAAGATGTCTCAATCTTTACCAGAGTCGCACGTCGCGATCTACTGCAAGATGATTTCAACGAGGCCGTCTTTATGCGTCCGGGACAGCATCTCACCTACGCCCTTGTCGACATAGATGAAGTCATCATCGATGGCGCGGTTCGGGGTGTTGGCCGGATGGCTACTGGCTCAGCTGGTGCACTTCGCACTACTCAAACTGGTTTTGTCCGTAGTTATGCAATGTGGATCCTGCTCGGAGCGATTGGCTTAATTGCCGCGATTTGGATGGTCACCCTGTGATAAAGAGTTCTAGCTGGCTGACGATACTTGGCATCCTGCCTCTTCTTGGGGCGGTGCTCATTAGTGCGCTACCAAAGAAGAGTGAACTCAATGCCAAGCGCATTGCCTTAGTTACTACTCTGGTTATTGCGGCTTTGACAGTTGCGATGGCAACCCAGTTCCAACGCGATAATGTGGATATGCAATTCGTAGTATCCCGCTCGTGGATCCCATCCTTGGGAATCAATTTCGCATTGGGCGTGGACGGGATCGCACTGGTCCTCATACTCCTCTCTACTCTTCTCGCACCAATCGTGGTTCTGGCAGGCTGGAATGAGGCCACGGGCGGTCGTTGGAGTGTGAAGACCTTCTATATTCTCCTGCTCATTCTCGAGACAATGATGATCGGCGTATTCGCTGCCACCGATGTCTTCCTCTTCTATGTCTTCTTCGAAGCGATGTTGGTTCCTGTCTATTTCCTCATCGGAGGATTTGGAACGGGTGCCCGCTCTGCAGCAGCGGTTAAGTTCCTGCTTTACAGCCTCTTTGGCGGCCTTCTCATGCTCGCCTCCATCATCGCCCTCTATGTCATTTCGGGTGAGCAAGGTGGACCTACCTTTGATATCGGAGCACTCTCACAGCTCCAGATGAGTTCGACAACGCAGAATTTTCTCTTCCTCGGCTTCTTCATTGCCTTTGCCATCAAGGCGCCGCTCTGGCCCTTCCACACCTGGCTACCGGATGCGGCTGATGCCGCTACTCCCGGAACCTCAGTTCTACTTCTTGGCGTCCTCGACAAGGTCGGAACATTCGGAATGATCCGTTACTCACTGGCTCTCTTTCCAGAGGCATCTAAGACGTTTACTCCGGTCATCTTGGTTCTTGCCGTCATTTCCATAATTTATGGAGCGTTCATGGCGATTGGTCAGACCGACTTCAAACGACTTATTGCATACACGTCGGTTTCGCACTTCGGATTTATCACCATGGGCATATTCGCGATGACTTCGCAGGGGATTTCTGGTGCAACTCTCTACATGTTCAATCACGGTTTCTCGACGGGCGCGCTCTTCCTCATTGCAGGTTGGATGGCCGCACGACGTGGATCATCAAAGATCGGCGATTTTGGCGGACTTCAACGGGTGACACCGGTGATGGCCTGGGTCTTCTTCTTTGCGGGAATGTCCTCCTTGGCTCTACCAGGCCTCTCTACTTTCGTAAGCGAATTCTTGGTTCTTGTTGGTACTTACACGCGCTATCCGGTGGCAGCGGTTATTGGGGCATTTGGAATTGTCCTTGCCGCGCTCTATATATTGATACCAATACAGCGTTCGCTTCACGGACCAACCACGCCGGGAAATGAATCCCTCACTGATCTCAATGTGCGAGAGAAAATTGCGATTGCTCCCGTGGTGGCCATCATTCTCGTACTGGGTTTCTATCCTTCGCCGTTGCTCAATGTCATAAATCCGGCTGCGCAGCATACGATCACGAAGGCTGGTTTTAGTGATCCGCTTCCTACAATCAGTGCGAAGGTAGGTAAGTAATGCTCACTTTTACCGCACCGACGCTCTCCTATTTCCTGCTTTCTCCAATCCTTGTGGTTCTCGGCGGCGCTCTTCTCGGCGTATTTGCGGAGGCTGTCCTCTCTCGAGAGAGTCGCCCCTCAGCTCAACTGACCATCACTCTCAGCACTCTTGTTCTCGCTCTGGTACAGGTGTGGAGAATCCGAGATGAGTCATCCCTCTCGGCAGCGATGGGTTCGGTGGCAATCGATGGTCCGGCAGTTCTCCTGCAGGCTTCGGTACTGATTCTGGCGATTTTTAGCGTTTTCCTCATAGCCGATCAAGGGAGTTTCACTGCCATGGCCGCGGCGATTCCCGGCTCTCCAGAAGAGAAAGAATCTCTACAACGTGGCGAGAAGTTGACCGAGGTATACCCCCTCACTCTCTTCGCAGTTGCAGGTATGTTGCTCTTTCCCGTTGCGACAGACCTCTTGACGCTCTTTGTTGCCCTGGAAGTTCTCTCATTACCTCTCTATTTAATGGCCGGTCTCTCCCGCCGGCGAAGACTCCTCTCCCAAGAAGCAGCATTGAAGTACTTTTTACTGGGCGCCTTCTCCTCGGCATTCTTCTTATTTGGTGCGGCCTTTCTTTACGGGTACTCGGGAGGCCTCACGCTCTCTAGCATCTACGACGCTGTCATCGGTGGCACTGCCAACTCAGTTTTCTTACTTATTGGAATTTCCTTCCTCTCAGTGGGGCTGCTCTTTAAAGTTGGGGCAGTTCCGTTCCATGCATGGACGCCGGATGTCTATCAAGGTGCCCCAACTCCGGTTACAGCTTTTATGGCGGCAGCAACGAAGGTCGCTGCCTTTGGCGCCATGCTTCGCATTTTCTATACCGCCTTTGCCAACGCATACTGGGATTGGCGGCCATTCCTCACCGTGATTGCAATTATCACTATGGCCTTTGGCTCACTGGTGGCTATTGCACAGAGAGATATTAAGAGGATGCTCGCTTACTCCTCAATTGCCCATGCAGGATTCTTAATCACTGGAGTCTTGGCTCTCAACAAGGCAGGTCTTGATGCGACCATCTTCTATCTCTTTGCCTACGGTATTGCGACTGTCGGAACATTTGGAATTGTCACTCTTGTAAGAGATTCATCCGGTGAAGTTACCGACCTAAATCGCTGGGCCGGTTTGGGCAAGCGTTCTCCATTTATCGCAACGGCCTTTGCGACCTTCCTTCTTGCATTCGCAGGTATCCCACTGACAAGCGGATTTATCGGGAAATTCACCATCTTCTCGGCTGCTTATGAGGGCGGTAATAAGGGGGTCGTTGTCGTTGGTGTTCTATCGAGTGCCATTGCAGCTTACTTCTATATCCGCGTCATTGTTCTGATGTTCTTCACCGATCCAGAAGAAGATGGAACGGTAGTGGTCATCCCATCTGTCCTGACGAGGATCACAATTATCGCCACGTTCGCCATCACGATTTTCCTCGGCGTATTCCCAACGCCACTACTTAATTTCATTACTTCAATGGCAACCTTTATCCGTTAATGAGCGCTTTTGGCATTCCAGATCTTTCTCCCAAACTTGAAGAAGATCTGGTCGATGGCCTACTTAAAGTTGAAGATCTTCTCCGTAGCCATATCAAAGGTAAGTATCCGCTGGTCGAGGAGACGGCTGGGCATTTAGTTGCGGCCGGGGGTAAGCGACTCCGCCCCTTACTCACATTGATCGCATCGCAATATGGTGACCCAGAGAGATACCAAGTCATTCAAGCAGCGGTCGTCGCGGAACTTACTCATCTGGCAACGCTGTACCATGATGATGTCATGGACGATGCGCCACTTCGCCGTGGAGTTGAGAGCGCCAATAATCGTTGGGGAAACACCGTCGCGATTTTGACGGGAGATTACCTCTTTGCAAAATGTTCGGCCCTCTTAGCGGAATTGGGACCAGAGGCGGTTCGGCTTCAAGCGCAAACTTTCGAACGACTTGTCATCGGCCAGATTATGGAGACGCAAGGACCTGGCGTGGGAGAGGACCCACTTGCGCATTATTTGCAGGTGGTGGCCGACAAGACCGGATCACTCATTGCCACCAGCGCCAGGTACGGTGTACTCGTCTCCGGAGCCAGTAATGAGATTATGGAGAACGTCACCAGATTCGGGGAGAAGATAGGGGTTGCATTCCAGTTAGCGGATGACGTGATCGATATTGCGAGCGATTCGAAAGATTCTGGAAAGACTCCTGGAACAGATTTACGTGAAGGCGTTCCTACATTGGTAACGCTGCGCGTCCTTGCATCGACCAAGGAGGGTGACCGGGAACTTCAGAGATTGCTATCGCATCCGATTGAATCGGAGGAAGTCATTGCAGAAGTTCTTATAGCACTGCGATCGCACCCGGCTCTGGAAGAGTCTCGTGCACAATTGTTCGCGATAGCAGAACAGGCGAGAAATGCGCTTAAACCCTTGCCAATTTGTGATGCAACTTCGGCGCTTTTCTCACTATGTGACGCGGTCATCGAACGCTCACATTAATTGGAATTAGGAGTGGCTTCTCGTCCTATAAGATAACTGCAGTAATGGCCTATCGGAATGGATCGCTATGAGAGCGCAACTAATTCACCCATTCACCTTCGGTGACCGAAACCAATCTGATTTATTGGGCGGTAAGGGAGCAAATCTCGCAGAGATGGTCCGTATTGGATTACCAGTTCCTCCAGGATTTACCATTACAACGGAGGCATGCCGAGAGTTTCTCTCCTCTGGCACGATGCCTGAGGGATTGCCAGGAGAGATTACCTCCTCCCTTGAGTTCTTGGAAAAGAGTTTGAATAGAGAGTTTGGCAATCCCGAGAAGCCACTTCTGGTCTCAGTCCGCTCCGGTGCAAAATTTTCAATGCCGGGGATGATGGAGACAGTTCTCAACGTGGGCATGACTCCAGATGTTGCGCAAAGTCTTGCTGATACAACTGGTAATCCACGATTCGCATGGGATTCGTATCGCCGGTTTATAGATATGTATGGGCGCACAGTCTGCGGTGTCCAACTAGCAGAATTTCATAGAGTCGAAGCACGCGTTCTAGCTGCCGTGGGAGTAAATAGCATTCAGGAACTGGATCTTCTCGGATTGCAGAATCTTGCCGATTCATACATTCGAGAAATCGAGGCAGTAACCGCCGAGCCATTTCCAACTGATCCCCATATACATCTCATTAGATCAGTTGAGGCGGTCTTCCGCTCTTGGAATTCGGAGCGAGCGCAGGTATACAGGCAGAGAGAAAGAATTCCTTCAGACCTTGGGACAGCCGTCAATATTCAATCTATGGTCTTCGGAAATCTCAGTGATGATTCCGGTACAGGAGTGGCCTTTACTCGCGATCCGGCAACTGGGGCAACAGGCAGTTATGGAGATTACCTTGAGCGCGCTCAAGGCGAAGATGTTGTGGCTGGTATCCGCAACACTATGTCGCTTGCAGAATTTGGAGAGAGGTCTCCTGAAGTAGCTGCCGAGTTAGAGCGTGTGATGAAACTCCTTGAAGATCATTATCGGGATCTTTGCGATATTGAATTTACTGTAGAAAAAGGGAAACTCTGGATTCTCCAGACTCGCGTGGGAAAGCGGACCGCGGAGGCAGCCTTCCGAATAGCCACGCAGTTGGTGGATGAGGGAAAGATTTCTATGGACGAAGCATTGGTCCGTACATCTGGAGATCAACTGGCTCAACTGATGTTTCCTCAATTTGATCTCTCTGCTTCGGCTAAGGAAATCGCTCGCGGAATACCAGCATCTCCTGGCGCCGCTGTCGGAGAAGTTGTATTTGACTCGCGCCGTGCTTTTGATCTGGCTCGTGGTGGCAGAAAAGTCATTCTGGTTCGTCGTGAGACGAGTCCAGATGATCTTGTTGGAATGGTTGCGTCAGAGGGAATTTTAACGAGCCGAGGTGGTAAGACTTCCCACGCGGCGGTTGTTGCTCGTGGAATGGGAAAGACGGCAGTCTGCGGTACCGAGAGTATTTCTGTTGACGAGCGCGCCTCATTGTTTACCGTCGGAAGTCTGACGGTTTATGAGGGTGAGACGATTTCCATTGACGGGACAACCGGGAAGGTCTATCAAGGAATTGTTCCGGTGATTGCCTCACCTGTTACTTCTTATCTGGAAGGCCGGCTTTCGGCGTTTAGCGATGAGGCAACTGCGGTTGTAAAAGCGGTAGATCGAATCCTTACCTACGCCGACGAGATCCGTACCCTGCAAGTGCGCACAAATGCCGACACTCCTGAGGATGCAATCCGTGCGCGAATTCTCGGTGCCGAAGGTGTGGGGCTCTGTCGGACGGAGCACATGTTCCTTGGGTCCCGGCGCATGTACGTCGAGCGACTGGTGCTTGCCGAGAACGAAGATGTACAACGTGGTGTTATTGCTGAGATGGAACCCCTTCAGCGTGCTGACTTTGTCGGCATCATGATGGCGATGTCGGGACTACCCGTGACAATCAGACTTCTGGATCCACCGCTTCATGAGTTCCTTCCGCCTCTGGCCGAACTCTCTGCGCATATGGCACGTGCAGAGGCTCTGGGTGAGGAGATTTCGACCCGCGACCACGCTATTTTTGCAGCTGTTAAACGGCTCCATGAATCAAACCCGATGCTAGGTCTTCGTGGAGTCCGACTTGGAATCTTGATCCCAGATCTTTATAAGATGCAGGTTCGTGCTCTTGTACATGCCTACCTTGAAGTCCGCAAACTTGGTCACAATCCCCAACCAGAGGTGATGATTCCTCTGGTTTCCACTCAGCGTGAGCTTCTTTATTTGCGCGAGACATTAGAGGCAGAAATAAAAAAGACATTTGTCGGCACGGGTCAGAAATTAGATATTCCAATCGGGACAATGATTGAGACTCCAAGAGCTGCAATTACGGCAGACCGTCTGGCAAACTATGCCGACTTCTTCTCATTCGGCACCAACGACCTCACCCAGTTGACATGGGCGTTTAGTCGCGACGATGTCGAGTCGACATTCCTACCTCGTTATTTGGACCTGGAGCTGCTTCCATTTAGCCCCTTTGAATCTCTTGATGAGGCGGGTGTGGGAATCTTGGTTCGTAAGGCGACCGAACTTGCTCGCACAGTGCGCCCCGATTTCAAATTGGGTGTCTGTGGTGAACACGGCGGCGATCCTCGGAGCATTCACTTCTTCCACGAGTTGGGTCTGGATTATGTTTCTTGTTCGCCCTTCCGAGTGCCCGTCGCACGTCTGGAATCTGGGCGGGCAACAGTGTTGAAAAGTGCAGCCGGCTCTAGTTCATCCTGAAAAGTTCTCATTCAGAGGTCGTAACCATCGATATTTGAATTTCTCTTTGTTCTGACTATGTCCGCACCTAAAAAAGCGAGTGCTACCCAGATAAATCCAAACCCGATTACGCGCCCCAACGGCATGGCCTCGTGGTTAACAAATATTCCCACCATGAACATGATTGTTGGCGTGATGTATTGAAGCAATCCCGTACTGGAAAGGGGTAAGCGAGTAGTTGCTCCATTAAAAAGGAGAAGTGGAACGACAGTTACTATTCCGGCTCCTGCGAGTAAGAGAGAAATGCCAACCCCTGAACCAAAGTGACCACGGCCTTGATTCTCAAGCCAGAGGAGATACATAAAATTCGGAAGTAACGCCACGGTCGTTTCTATGGAAAGGCCCTCTAAAGCTCCTACATTTAAATGCTTTTTGAAGAGGCTATAAGAGCTCCATGAGATTGCCAGGACAAGTGCAATCCAAGGAAGTGCACCATATTCGATAGTGAGTGTTAGAACTCCCATTGCAGCTAGAGCGACAGCAACCCACTGATATGGGCGGAGTCGTTCGCGAAAGACCAAGACCCCGAAGGCGACGCTTACTAGCGGAGTGATGTAATAACCGAGAGAGGCTTCTACGATCCGATTCACAGTTACGGACCAGATGTAAACGCCCCAGTTGATCGTGAGAAAACCTGAAGTGAGTGCTAGCAA
>JACPZY010000221.1 GCA_016195215.1 Actinomycetota bacterium
TTATTCACGTGAAGATGCCCGATCTCGGGGGCGTGAACAACACTATCGAGGCGCTTCTTTTAATTCATAAAAGTGGGCTTGGCGGGTACTGCGGCGGAACCTGTAATGAAACAGATCGATCTGCGCAAGTAAGCGCCCATATCGCAATGGCATGCGGTGCGATTCAAATTTTGGCAAAGCCAGGCATGGGCGTTGATGAAGGAATGATGATTGTTGGAAATGAAATGGCCCGAACCGCGGCGCTCGTTGCTTACAGAAAGTAGATATTGATGTTGACTTTTGATCCACATGATGACAATTACATCGAAGAACTTTCGACATATGTAGCCATTCCCTCTGTAAGCCGCGATGCATCAGCCGAGACTATGGAGGAAGCCGCACAATGGCTTGCCACGCAACTATCCTTCGCCAATGGCCGAGTAGTCCCGACAGCAGGTCATCCTGCGGTTCGTGGCGAATGGCTTGGAGCCTTTGGTGCTCCAACGATTTTGGTTTATGGACACTACGACGTACAGCCAACGGGAGATCTCGCTGAATGGAACACACCTCCTTTCGAGCTAATTCGAGATGGTGAGGTAATTCGTGGTCGCGGTGTTACTGACGATAAGGGCCCAGTGCTTATTGTTCTTAAAGTTGCTCAAGCATTTCTTGCACAAGAAGGAAAACTCCCACTCAATGTGAAGTTTCTCTTTGAAGGTGAAGAAGAGGTCGGCAGTCCAAATCTCCCAGACTATGTTCGAGCTCATGCAGAGGAACTTGCCGCAGACCTCGTTATCTCAGCAGATGGTGCGATGTGGCGCCCCACCGAACCCTCACTCTCGGTTGGATCCAAGGGCCTTGTCACATTTGATCTCAAAGTATCTGGTGCAAAGGAAGATCTGCATTCGGGTCGCTATGGCGGAACAGTTGCAAACCCTGTGCACGTCCTCTCAGAGATCCTCGCGGGATTTCACAACAGAGATGGCAGCATCACGGTGGAGGGTTTCTATGATGGAATTCCACCGTTGACTTCTGAGCGTCGCGCGGAAATCGCAAAGGTTGTATTCAGTGATGAGGAATATAGGAAGACGCTAGGCATTGATGAACTCTTTGGAGAAGCTGGATACAGCACCATTGAGCGGCTCTGGGAGCGCCCAACTCTTGAAATCAATGGTATCCAAGCCGGTGGTAAATACACCGTGATTCCTCATCTCGCCACCGCTCATATCTCTTGTCGTTTAGTGCCAGGACAGATTCCAGAGAATGTTTTGGGGGCTATCAAGAAACATATTGAAAAGATTGAACATGATGGCGTGAAGATCGCAATGCGCGCAGATCACGGCGGCGTTCCGGCATACACAATTCCCGCTGACCACCCTGCAAACCGCGCTGCAACGACTGCTCTTGAAGAGGTATATCCAGGAGAGAGTGTTTTACTCGCGGTTATCGGCGGAACGCTTCCGGCTACTGCACTCTTTGAAGATGTGTTGGGCGTAAAGACGCTCTTCTTCTCTTTCGCAACGGCCGATGAGAAACACCATGCGCCAAATGAATTTATGCGCATCAAGCGTCTTCGCGAGGGTATGCGCGCCTGGGAAGTTCTCTGGCGTCTCCTTGCGGATGGCCCGCACAAACTAGCGATTGTCGGTAAATAAGATGAGCAAAGACGCCTACACCTCCTATGGTTATCTTCCAGAGGACGAACGTTTTGACAAAATTAAGTTAGCCTCCGAATTCAATCGTGTTGCGCCATATGAAGGTGCTCTCACTGTTGACGAGAAGGCCCGGGCAGAGAAATTGATGCGGGAGAACATCACGGTCAGCCTGCATGATCATCCAGTTCGTTTTCCAGATGACATGCGACAGACTACGGAATACAACCGCACTGGCCGCCAGCACACTGCATTTGCAGGGCTAAGGAAATCTGGCATGACGGTGATTTTCGACAATATGATGGATGGCACGGCATGCGTAACAGGAAATGCACCATGGCGCTGGCTCGACATCATCACAGATATTGGAATGCGCCTTGCAGATATTGCCCACCAAGATGAAGTGACTGTTATCCGTACCATCGCCGATATTGAGGATGCACATAGGAACAGTAAGATTGGGCTCGTTTTTGGTCTTGAAGCTTCAACTCCAATCGAAAATGAGATTGATCGCCTTGATGTTCTCTATGGTTTAGGAATACGGCAAATTGGAATCGCTTACTCTGATTCAAACGCACTTGGTTGTGGACTCAATGAGAGAGTCGATAGCGGACTTACCGATTTTGGTCGCCGTGCAGTAAAGCGAATGAACGCTCTCGGGATGGCAATTGATATTTCACATTCATCAGATCAGACGGGTATCGATGCCTGTAAAGAGAGCAGCGCACCAGTCTTCATGACACATGCTGGCGCGCGTGCTATCTGGCCTATTAAGCGCATGAAAGGCGATGACGCCCTGAAGGCGGTTGCTGAGACAGGCGGAATAATCGGCATTTCTGCCGCACCGCATACAACTCTTTCGCACGCACATCCGCAACATTCCATCGATTCAGTGATGGATCATCTTCTCTATTGCATTGATCTCGTCGGTATCGAACACATGGCCTTTGGCCCAGATACTTTATATGGAGATCACGTAGGGTTGCATACAGTCTTCTCAAGCCTGCTCAAGACAGCATTTAGCGAAGCGCCACCTTTTGAGCGCGTGAAGTACGTGGATGGACTCGAAAACCCAACAGAGAATTTTTGGAATATCGCAGGCTGGCTCGTAAAGAACGGCTTCTCTGATGAAAATATCGTTGCTCTCCTTGGTGGAAATATTATGAGAGCGTTGCAGGAAATCTGGGTCAAGTAATGAATTACGAATCTCGATGAGGAGCAGGCAGAATTACCTGTGGTCGTACGCCATCAAAACGAAGTGGCAACCCTGGTACGACCTTTACCGCGGTTGAGTTGTCGGGATAGTTGATGAGAACGCCTATCGATTTTGCCTGCTCATCAGTAAGCATCTCTTCTGGCCGAAGAACTTCTTCTGCAGCCACCCCAGATTCACAGAGAACCTTGACCCAATAAGAGGCTGGGTGCAAGAGCAAACCCTTCTCAATCTCACCTTTAAGTGCGAGAGCGTTCTTCACGCGGTCCATATTTTCTCTATATTGAGGATCCTCGATGAGTTTGACTTGGCCAATGGCTGTACAAAGTTTTGCAAAGATCGCATTGTTGCCAACCCCAATACAGATATCACCGCTCTTGGTTGAGAAAATTCCGTAAGGAGAAAATGCGGGATGACCACTGCCTGAACGAACAGATGCATCGCCGGTCAATTCAAAGGCAGCTATGTGATAGCTGACCCAGCTCGCACCAGTTTCATAGAGAGAGGTTTCTACAAGTGAACCAACTCCAGTGCGATCGCGCTTCACAATTGCAGCGAGGATTCCCAATGCCAGCCAAGTGCCAGCGCCTAGATCAAGAATCGAAACTCCTGCACGAACTGGGGGCCCGTGACGTTCGCCCGTGACGTTCATAATTCCCGTGCGGGCTTGCAAAGTGGCGTCATATCCTGGCCATGAAGATGATGGACCTTGGGATCCGTATGAAGATAGATTGCCAACGATCAATTGTGGGCGTGACTTCATGAGTTCTGAAGGGGTAAGACCAAATCTCTCAAGTTGAGCTGGAAGGAAATTGGTGAGAAATACATCGCACCCATCAAGAAGTTCTTGGAGTTTTGACCTGCCATCTTGAGTTTTTAGATCAATAGTGATGATTTTTTTATTGCGATTAACAATGTGAAAATAGGCTGAGCGATCCGCGTCTATCGGTGCCATAAATCTTGCAGGATCTCCATTGGGAGTTTCAATCTTGAGGACATCGGCGCCGAGGTCACCAAGGATTGTGCCACCCCAAGGTCCTGCAATATTCGAGGTTGCATCAAGGACTTTTATTCCTTCCAGAGGTAGCCTTGAATTCACTTCATCTCCTTCGCTGGTCTCGTTCTGTGAAGAGTAGCAAAATCATTCCTAAACCCCACATTGGTCTAAGCCGGGGCATGAACAACTAGCCCCAACTCCCGAGCATTTCGCGCCATTTGCGTGTCATAGGTAATCAAGCCTTCAATTGAATTGCCGAGAAGAAGCGCGCTCGCGACGTGAACCGCATCAAGGGATCTGAGCGTTGCCATGCCAGCGAAAGATTCAGCAATGTTTATGACCGCCTCACTAATAGGCACAGAGATCAATTTTGATAATTCTGCCTTGGCGAAGGAGAGACTCTCTGGATTAGTACGTTGCACGATGCGGACCACTTCAATGCGGGAGATACTGGAAGTGGCGGATTGATTTCTTATTGCGCGAACCAGGGCACCAGATTCGTTCTCTTGGAAGATCAGTTTGAGAATGGCCGAACTATCAAGATACCAACTCAAACTTCTTCCTCCCTCATTTCCAGCAAGATCTGCAAGCTGTTCTTCCCGCCCTTGATCTTGATTCTTTTTTTACTTGGACGCCAATTTTCGGCTGTGGATGGACGTGCAAAGCCCGCGGCGAAAAGGTCCTCCCAGCCAGACGCGGCAATCGGAATTATGCGAGCCACGGGTCGACCGTGTTCGGTGATCTCCACTGATGCACCGGCCTTTACTTCTCGGAGCACTCCGCTGGCATTTTGGCGGAGTTCCCTCACTCCTACTTTCTTGATGCCTGAA
>JACPZY010000222.1 GCA_016195215.1 Actinomycetota bacterium
GTCTCGCCATGGCAGTAAGAATCAGTAACGCATCGCGAATAGTTGAGCCGCTATTAAAATTCAAGTCGAGTGCTCTTCGCGCAGCGAGTGGTCTTCGCGCAGCAAGTGGTCTTCGCGCAGCAAGTGGTCTTCGCGCGGTGAGTGGGGTTCGCCAGCTCAGGGCTTACGAAGAGAGGGGGTCAATCTCGGTTCTTACCATCGGGTTTTTTCTTCTGGCCGTGGCAATGCTCATGATCATTACTGATATCGGCGCGGTGATCGTTGCAAAGAGATCATTAGTTCAGGTAACAGAGTCGGCGGCCATTCGTGCTACTCACCAACTCGACCTCGGCAGCTACTATCGAGGAGACGGAGGCGTGGATATCCCAATCAATTGCGCAGTAGCGCTATCAAGCGTTTCCGATGAACTACGTCAGTGGAGCACTTCACATTCAGAGATGAAGCGAAAGGAATTGCAGCGCGTCGAACTACTTGACTTCTCTTGCAGTGGAAACCGGATTGAACTCTCTACTTCGGCGCAGGCAGTACTTCCATTTCCTATGCCTGGTTCCGCTCTGCCCTACGTTGAGATTGGTGCATCCGTAGCTGCCGAGAGCAATCGAAAGAGATAACACCAGCGCAACCATTCCAGGAAGTGGTCGAAGGCGGTGGAACAGGCATATTCGATTCTGGGTACTCTTACCCCGTGGCCGCGCGTGAGTATGACCTTGAGATCGCAGAGATAGATGCCACTCTCCTATCCATTGAGAAGGTACTCAATCTCCCCAAACTCCGCGAAGATGCTCAGAAATTAGAGGAGGCCGCAGGTGTTCCCAATTTGTGGGATGACCCGGAGAGTGCTCAGAAGGTGACGAGCAAATTATCCAGAGTTCAGAGTGAAATTAAGCGTTTGGTAGATCTTCGTCAGCGCGTTGAGGACCTTCCCATATTGATTGAACTGGCTCAGGCTGAATCGGATGAGGGCGCGTTGCGGGATGCTGAGCGAGAGTTGGATTCAGCTAAAAAGGCGATTGGTGAATTGGAAGTACAGACCCTCCTTAACGGCGAATATGACGAGCGCGATGCGCTGATCACCATCCGCTCCGAGGCCGGAGGTGTGGAGGCTGCGGACTGGGCGGAGAATCTGATGCGAATGTATCTGCGCTATTGCGAGCGGCACAATTACCAGGTCGACGTTCTGGAAACTTCCTATGCCGAAGAGGCCGGCATCAAATCAACTACTTTTCGAGTGAGCGCACCGTATGCATACGGGACTCTCTCGGTTGAACAAGGGACGCACCGTCTTGTCCGTATTTCTCCATTTGACAGCCAGAGCCGGCGCCATACTTCTTTTGCCGGAGTGGAAGTTGTTCCCGTCGTCGAGCAGAGCGATCACATTGAGATTGATGAGAAAGATATCCGCATAGATGTTTACCGCTCCTCTGGTCCAGGCGGCCAAGGTGTAAATACCACTGACTCTGCAGTCCGAATTACGCATATGCCGAGTGGAATTGTTGTTTCCTGTCAGAATGAGCGTTCGCAAATTCAGAACAAGGCCACTGCGATGGCGGTTCTCCAATCTAAATTACTTGAGCGCCGTCGCCATGAAGAGCAGGCCAAAATGAATGCACTTAAGGGGGACAATATGGGCTCGTGGGGAAATCAGATGCGTTCTTACGTTCTTCATCCATATCAGATGGTGAAAGATCTTCGGACCGACTATGAGACAGGTAACACCGGCGCGGTCTTAAATGGCGAGATCGATGATTTCATTGAAGCTGGGATTCGCTGGCGTAGAAATACTGCCATTCAGAGCGAAGATTAGAGATTGGGCGCCACTTGGATTTCTCCTCCTGCCTTAACATTTCCTGATAATCAATAGAGTTCCTGCAACCCTTGGGATGAGTGATGAGAAAACCGTGGCAAAACAGAGCATTTGGGCTTTTTAGGCGGGTCTATTGCCTAAACTAAGGGGATTGTTCATCTCGAGTATTTTGGAGTTTCAGTGATCCGCTTTGAGAATGTCAGTAAGATCTACCCTGGCCAGGAGAAGGCGGCTCTTGATAGCGTCAACCTCGAAGTGGTCAAGGGTGAGTTTGTTTTTCTCGTCGGTCTCTCCGGTTCAGGCAAATCGACCTTTCTTCGCCTCGTGCTCCGCGAGGAACGTCCGACCACCGGCAAGATCCATGTAGCTGGAAAGGATCTGAGCACGCTCTCCAATCACAAAGTGCCGGAACTTCGACGACAGGTCGGCACTGTTTTCCAAGATTTCCGACTTCTCCCTAGTAAGACCATTTTTGAGAATGTGGCTTTTACCCTCCACGTGCTGGGCTACTCCAAGAAGGAGATCGCCCGTGAGGTTCCCGAGGTTCTTGAGCTTGTCAGCCTTGAGGATAAAGGCGATCGCCGTCCGAATGAGATCTCTGGTGGAGAGCAGCAGCGGGTGGCAATTGCTCGGGCGTATGTAAGTCGTCCGCCGATTCTGATTGCGGATGAGCCCACTGGAAACTTGGACCCCGCAACAAGTGTGGGAATTATGAAGTTGCTTGATCGGATCAATCGTGAGGGAACAACGGTTGTCATGGCCACCCATGATTCTGGAATTGTCGATCAGATGCGTAAGCGCGTCATTGAGTTGGATGCAGGACATGTCATTCGCGACCAAGTTCGCGGCGTTTATGGGTACACGGGTTAAGGGAGAAGGCACATGCGCGCACGGTTTCTGCTCAGCGAGGTCCGGATCGGGCTTCGTCGCAATCTCACAATGACTTTTGCAGTTGTCATTACGGTTGCAATCTCCTTATCGCTCTTGGGCATTGGATTGCTCTCGAATTCTCAAGTGAGCGCAATGAAGGATTATTGGTACGACAAGATTGAAGTCTCTGTCTACCTTTGCGGATCCTTATCTGAATCTCCATCTTGTACTGGCGTTGTTACTTCGGATCAGCGAACGCAGATCATGTCGGATCTCAAAGCGCTTCCTGTTGTGGACACGGTTTATTTCGAATCGCAGGCAGAGGCATTTAAGCGTTTTCAGGAGCGCTTTAAGAACTCCGCGATAGCTCAGAACGTCACTGTTGATCAGATGCCTGAATCTTTCCGTGTGAAATTAAAAGACCCGACCCAGTTCCGAGTCGTTGTGAGTGCTTTCTCTGGTCGACCGGGCGTTGACATTGTGCAGGATCAACGGGCAATCTTGGAGAAGTTCTTCAATCTTCTAGGGGTACTGAGGAACGGCGCACTCATAGTTGGTCTGGCTTCGGTGTTGACCGCTGCATTATTGATAAGTAATACCTTACGTATTGCTGCCTTTAACCGGCGTCGTGAGACCGGCGTTATGAAACTTGTGGGCGCGACATCTCTTTCGATCCAACTTCCGTTCCTCATGGAGGGAGTGATCTCGGCGATTATTGGCTGGGCAATCGCGACTGGATTACTTGCTGCGCTTAAGAGCGTTATTGACTCCAAAGTCGCACCCTTGCTTACCTTCACCAAGTTCTTTGGATGGGGCGAAGTGTGGGTCGCATCGGGATATCTTCTCGCAACTGGTCTGGTCGTTTCGATCTTCGCTTCGGCGCTGACGCTTCGTCGCTACCTCAAGGTCTAGGCTTCAGACCTCATGGTCAAAGAGGTCGGTCGCAAATTAGTCGCGCAGAATAAGAAAGCGCGCCACGATTACTCGATTGAAGATGTCTACGAATGCGGGTTGGTTCTCACTGGCACTGAAGTTAAATCTCTTCGACTTGGTCGCGCCTCACTTATCGATGGATTTGCAATGATCCAAGACGGTGAACTTTGGCTTAGCGGAGTGCACATCCCTGAATACACGGAGGCCACCTGGACCAATCACACTCCACGGCGGGATAGAAAATTGTTGGTACATAAAGATGAATTGGCCCGGTTGGTAGCAAAGAGTAAGGAGGGCGGCCTAACGCTGATTCCTCTCACACTCTATTTTAAGGATGGGAAAGCTAAGATCGAGTTGGCTGTTGCGCGAGGTAAGAAGAGTCACGACAAACGGGCCGCGCTCCTCGAACGAGAAATGGGCCGAGAGGCCGAACGCGAGGTCTCCCGTCGAAGATCAGGTAAATCAGAGGGTCGCTAGCCGGCTTTATTGACCCCGTTCTGTGATTTGCATCGGTCGAGGAGTTCCCCCCCGCTTCAAATCGCACGCTGGTGGGAACCTCACTCAGTCACACACGCTGGTGGGAACCTCACTCAGTCACACACGCTGGTGGGAACCTCACTCAGTCACACACGCTGGTGGGAACCTCACTCAGTCACACA
>JACPZY010000223.1 GCA_016195215.1 Actinomycetota bacterium
CACTGACCTTACAGTTCACAGTGAAGAAGAACTCGATGCAATAGCCGAAGAACTCAACAACCGTCCTCGACAAAGCCTGGGTTGGGTGACACCCTTAGAGAGATTTGCTGAGGTTGTTGCAATGACTGGTTGAGACCAAGGCTGATCCTTGACGAATTATCTTCGGCTGATCCTTTACTGCTATTCGCCTGATGCTTGACAGTGTATCCGGCTGATGCTTGACGGCGTGTTCGGCTGTTTAGCGAGGCTTGGCTTTGAAAACCGTATTTATTTGAGGTAGCTCGCTAAATGCTTTCGGATAATATAGTTTTTTCGATTCTTCAAACATGCGAGGCAAGACCTTTGCCATCGCCCGGACGTCACCCAACGCCGTATGAGCGTCATCAATTCGTTCGTTATAATTCGCGATAACCGTCTCAAGTTTGTAATTCTCCAAATCCAGAATCTGTCGCGAGAGCCACAGTGTGTCGAGGGCGGGCAATGATGGAAGCGAAACTCCCGCCATTCTGAATTCATTTGCCAAGAAATTCTCCTCGAATCGGGCATTATGCGCTACCAAAATTGAATTTTGAATGATCTTTAAAATAGAGCCAACTGCCTCTGCGAAAGTGGGTGCATGCTTAAGCATTTTCGAGGTAATGCCATGAATATCTGTTCGCCCTACATCCATGGCCATAGGGTCAATTAGAGTGCTGAACTCGTCAATAACATCTCCATTTACGTTGACTTTGAGAATAGCGATTTCCAAAATCTTCGCTTGAGGTGGGTTGAAACCAGACGTTTCTAGATCGATAAGAGAATAAGATCCATCAAGTTCGAATTTACCTTGATACGCGCCATAGGCGAACAGGCTCCCCACTTCGCCAGGCTGAGCGAACATGGGTGCTTCATATGTAGGCATTTGGGGGACCCTTTCTTTCCCAACAGTGGGACTCAAAAGACGATATTTATCAATCCTCACTACCTCGAATATATGGCCAAAACGTCGGGCGAGGCGAACTTCCGACTCATACGTCGCGGACCAAATTGCTTGAGAATTCCGAGACCAACGAATTGATCCACCAACTTATTTGCGCGGGCATAAGTAACGCTTAAATGATCTTGAACTTCTGGAACTGTGAAAACCAAATTACCTAAAATAAAGTCAATTAGTTGCACCGCCGTCTTGGCTCGGAGTTTTCCGGTAGTGATGCGATTTTGCAACTCGGATCTCAGTGCTATTAGGTCCGCAAGGCGTTGATCCGCTTCTTGAGCAGAAACCTCAATTCCCCGTGCGAAGAATTTGACCCACTGATTCCAATCTCCGATTGAGCTTACCGCCAAAAGGGAGTCATAATAATCCGCTCTTCGGGCTTCAAACCATGGAGACGCTGAAATCAGAGGTACAGAAATTACCTTCTGAAATAGGAACTGAAGAACTATCAGTAATCGACCGATCCTCCCATTCCCATCATTGAAAGGGTGGAGAGCTTCAAACTGATAGTGGACCATTGCCGCAGCAACTACTGGATCCAAGTTCTTTCGCTTGTCATCTTGCATCCAACCAAGAAGTTCTCTAACTTGGATAACCAAATCTGTTCCCGCCGGTGGTGAAACATAACGGGCATCTTGAATCCGAGAACCTGAATGAGTGCCGATCATGACCTGAATATCGCGAACCTTCCCACCATGAATATTGTCAGCAATCGTCCCTTTGACCAATTTGGAATGTAGGTCTTCCAGAAAATCAAGGGAAAAGGGTCGATTATCACCCAGAAAAGCAAAAGCGTAATTAGCTGTTCTCACGTAATTCATAATTTCGCGCAGATTTTGATCCGTTGGTTCGACTTTTTCATCTGTTGCGAAAACTTCTTCAAGAGTCGCATACGTGCCCTCTAGCGCCGAAGTGCTCTGAGCTTCGCGTCTTAGTGTCGGGCCGCTGAGTAGACGCGGATTAGTCAACTGCTTTGAAGATCTATCTAAAGAGGCAAGCGCCGCCCTTGCGTTGGCAACCTGAAGGTATGTCCCTTGACTCAAAGTTATTGGCTCGTCGGGCAAGTTTTTAGGAACGAAGGCAAAATAATTCCATTCACCAGAGCGCTGATCAGAGCCAGAAATAGGGACTAGCCGCCCCATCGGGCTGTTTTCAAACTTCTCAAGATCCATAATGATACTTTACACCCTAATAAGTAACATTTAGCCCATGAATACGTTACTTATATGAAACAAAAGTATATTTCACTTGGTTACTTCATACTTTCGCAGACGGTATCGAAATGGACGAATTAGGGGAAACAATCCGCAGAGCGAAGAATGCTAACCGGGAAGACTCGTGCGAAAGCACACGACTCACCTAATCCGGATTCTTTGGATGGGGCACTACCGTAGATCGATAGGAGTTCTAAGTCAGCAAGTTGGGATATACATGGACGCACCACGTGCCGGTGAGATGGCAGCACCCTTAGCAGTCAGGCTTCGCCCTGCCAGTATCCAGGACCTTCTTGGCCAGCAACACCTTCTCCAACAGGGCTCTCCCCTTGCGCGTTTGATACAGGGGCAGGAAAAGCACATAACCAGCGTGCTTCTGTATGGTCCGCCCGGCAGTGGCAAAACAACCCTTGCCAAGATGATCGCGCACTCCGGCTTACGTGTATTCGTCGAACTCTCAGCGGTAAGCTCCGGGGTTACCCAAGTCCGTGAAGTGTTGGAACAAGCACAAAAAAGATTGACGAGCGAGGCAAAAGAAACTGTCCTCTTTATTGACGAGGTGCACCGCTTCTCGAAAGCACAGCAGGACGCCCTGCTTCCCGGAGTTGAGAACAGGTGGGTGACGCTCGTTGCCGCCACCACGGAGAACCCATCCTTCTCCATCATCTCCCCACTACTCTCGCGCTCCATTGTTCTGACTCTGCGCCCTATCCCCGATGCCGATATCGCAACGCTTATCGATCGAGCTCTCACCGACGCCCGAGGTCTCAACGGCGAAGTCACGATTTCGGCGCAGGCAAAAGACTCACTAGTCAGGCTCGCGGCGGGAGATGCACGCCGAGCCCTTACATATCTTGAAGCGGCAGCCGGGGCGGCCAGTGATGAGATCACAGCCGAAGTCCTAGGCCGGGCCGTGGACCGCGTCATCGAGAACTACGACCGGGACGGGGATACTCATTACGACGTAGCCAGCGCTTTCATCAAGAGCATACGAGGCTCTGACGTCGATGCCTCCCTGCATTACCTGGCACGGATGCTGGAATCAGGTGAGGACCCGCGCTTTATCGCCCGACGCATCATGATTAGTGCCAGTGAGGACATCGGCATCGCCGACCCCGGCGCCCTGGGCCTAGCTGTTGCGGCGGCCCAAGCAGTTGCACTGGTGGGCATGCCCGAAGCGAGAATCATTCTGGCCGAGGCGGTCGCCTACCTGGCCTGTGCGCCGAAATCCAACGCTGCCTACCTCGCCATTGAGTCGGCCATTGCCGACCTGCGCTCATCCAAGAACGGACCTGTACCACCGCATCTGCGGGACGCCCACTCAGGAGCACTGCGTGACAGCCAGGTGCATGCAGCGCGAGAATCGGCCTCCTACATCTACCCACACGACAGCGCGCTGGGGGTTGCACAGCAACAGTACTTGCCCGACGCCCTCGTGGGTACGCAGTATTACTACCCCACAACTCACGGATATGAAGCACGTGTGAAAACCGCTTTGGAGCAGATTCGCAAAATGCTCGGGAAAGACTAGAAACTGACTTGTCCACGTATTCTCGTGCTTTTTTATGACCCAATCCTCCAAAGATTGGGGCTCCACCCAGCAAAGTGGGAGCAGATCCCTCACAAATAGGCGATAGCTTTTTCGCCCATTGTTGCCGAACTAAAATTAGTTCTTTCATCCAAATAATTGGAACTTTGAAAATCAAGAAATGCACCAAAGATAGATTTCAAAACTGATTTAGCTGGTTCCCAACGTGGCATTAAACGCGTACTCATCCCTTGGATCGCAGCGACTCCATTTATTGTCAGATTCAACAAGATCAAGGAGAAAACCGTAACGACTTCGAAAGCCTTGATCCCACATTGCAGGATTCGGTGGGTGAACGAGAATTCCAATTTCCTCTGGACTCATCAATGAAAGTTTTGAGTCGGAAAGTATGTCTGCTGGTATGAAAACACGATCTTTCCACTTATTTTCAATGACCTTGTCAAAATAAACTTTCTTAATCCACAGCGACCTCACCAAATCTTGGTCAATCGCCGTGTTCACGCCGTACCACCAAAGGTCGTAAAGATCTCTTATCAGCGGCGTTCTAGAGTAGCGTGCCAACTTCTCTGCAATATTTTAGTTGTGGCTCAATATGGGCAATGTCGGCAAGTCGTGACCAAGAGCACTATGAACGTTACTTCTAAGCATCGGCACCATCTGGGGTTCAAGCCATGTACCTCTCGGTGAGATTTCAATTTTTGCGCTAAGTCTTAGAAATTGCGGTGATTCTGTCAATCTCTGCGAAATTGGCGGCACTACTCTCATGTCCGCTCGACCGGCACCATAATCAATGTCTTCCAGAGAGAATATAAATCCATGACACTCGAAATTATGGACGAGTTCAAAGATTTCAAGAGTTAGCTCCGATTCTTCACAGGAGAAATCAAGATCCGTAGAGAATCGCCCTTCAGTTCCCGAGCGACACTTTCTCAATGCAGTGCCACCTTTGAAAACCAAACCTCTATTAAATATTCCCGACTCCGAAAAGTGGCATAGAAGGTGGTCTTGAGCAATGTCAAGCATTGCCGGCTCCCATCCCCCACTTCTATTATGGCAATGGAGTGAAACGAGCCCAACAGTAAGTTTTTGATCTGGTTCCCGACTCATTTCTTATCCAAAAGGTTGTCATAAACTCTAGTCACCGGATCGAAAGTCGATGTGGATTTCCTGGCTTCGCGTCTACCCAAATAAATGGGACCCTTGATTTCTTTATCGTGCAGTTTGAGAACTTCGTTTGCAACTTCATATTCGCCCGCATAACGAAAAAAATACGCCACTCTCGCGATGGCCGCTTCAGAGCCTTCTCCAATAATGGCGAGCAAGCCGCCTTTTCCTTTTAATGTTCCTGAGTTACGATCGGGATTTACGATAATGCGTTTACATGCTTTTGCGATCCACGTGGACACGTTTGGCCAATCTCGATATGCGAGCGGTCGAATTGCCATGCTTGAAAGTAACGCCGCCATAGTGTGCACTTGTAACCCGTCGATTTGCGTAATGGCCGATGGAGGCATATTCATTTGAACGTGCCGATAGTTTTTAAGCGCACCAGTCCGAGATAAGTTTTTAGCGCTTGCAATACATGGTCGCCGTGGCGCGTGCTCCGATAGTTGAAGAATAAACGCAGCCGATTCCATAGCGACTGCAATTTCATTTTTCTCTTTGCCAGACTTGTCGAATGTTGCCCTTAATGCAATAAATGGATCAAAGGTACTGAAAGCGCCAGCTCGACTTGCCGGAGCGAACTCCCATTTTCCGTGAACTCCAGTGTCAAGTAGCCAACCAGACTGCTTCATCTCGCGAACAATTTGGTTCATTTTCGTTGCTTCTTTTTGAAAGGCGAGTATTACCTGAGAGTTAAGAGTGTCGGAGACCTGCTTTGCAACCAAAGCCGAGCCAGTAATTTTCTCAACGGTTTCTTGTGAAAAGATTGCTTTTTGGCTTATCTCTTTTAGCGCCTTCGCGCTTGCTCCAGATTCAATAAATTTCCGCGTTGCTTCGACAAAAGAGGAGTTTTGCAGAATTTGATTCGCAATCGAATTTCCATATCCCTGGGCAAATTGCTGAAGAGTCTTTTGGCTCTTCAGCAGTCCTTCGATGGCACTTGACTGCGTCAACATTTGAGCTAAGTTTTTCTGCAATGGAACGGCAGCCATCTGCTGTATTCCATTTAAGATATCGCTTCGGTCGACAATTTCTTGACCTAATAATTCGATGCCAGCGACAGCTTCCGCTATTCGAGGTGGAATTTTCCTGGCTCTCGGATTTGATCCCTGCGCTTCGTCAATTTGTCCGATTTGTACCATCTTTCACCTCCCCTGTTGTCAATTCCGTATTTAATGCACAGTTAGAATATACAATATTGATACATAAATGACAATAGGATCTGAAGTTTAAGACCTTAAGAATATGGCCAAGCTCGAACTTTGTCCTTGCTGGGCAAACAGCTTCGCACCCAGCAAAGTGGGAGCAGATCCCTCACAACGCACACTGTGATTGTATTACTCCACCCTTGAAGAGATTTGCTGAGGTTGTTGCAATGACCGGTTGAAACCAAGTCTTCTCCGACCGCAGGTTTACGGTGAAACTAAACTCCAGTACTTTGAAGCCTCGTTGTCGCGCATTGGAATAGCCTAAGGAAGGTAGAACCGCATGGGAGATGGGCGCAAAAAGTCGAAAATCGAAAGAGAAGAGCGTCTACGGGCACTGTCGACTAAACGGGAGCAAGAGGACCGCCGCAGCAAAATGTGGATCTACGGTACTGGAGCCGTGCTTATTATCGTTTTAATTGTCACAGTAACCTCCATCATGCTCATTCAGAGTCAGGATAAGAATCGGCTGAGTGCCGCAGCAAAGAAACCGATCAATGGTGTTCAAAGTTTTGCCGGGCTGACCCGCAACCACACTTTAAAACAAATTCCCAATGCGCCGTATCCTCCAGCGGGGGGAGATCATTCTCCAGAATTTATAAATTGCGGCATCTACCCCAACTCGATCGATACGGCGAAAGCCGTGCACTCATTGGAACACGGCGCAGTGTGGATCACCTACCAGCCAGACCTGCCCCAGACGCAGATTGACGCTCTCACCAAGGAGGCAGCGTCGCACCCGTATGAACTTCTAAGTCCCTACCCTGGACTTTCATCGCCGATAGTGGCGACCGCCTGGGGCAAGCAGTTGAGTGTGCAGAGCGCAAGCGACCCCCGACTGCCAGTCTTTTTGCAGGCGTATCTGCAAGGACCACAAACGCCAGAACCAGGTGCGCCCTGTACGGGAGGGGTTCAAGGCTGATTCGGGAAAATGCGACTGAAGAATAATCCCTATACGCTATAAGTTGGTCTCACTCATACCAGAGACGCGATTATCAATCAGCCTCCGTGCTTGGGCATAGGCAGCGGAATCGATATCGCCAGAGGTAAATCGGCGATCAAGTATCTGCCGTGGGCTCTCTCGCCTTTCGGCAGGTTTCTCTCGTCGGGTGAGCCAGGTCACCAACAAAATTCCAAGTCCGAGGAGCAAAATCCAGAAAAGACCCATAAAGACCAATCCCCCACCGTTCATCCAACCGGTTCCGTCTCTATACCAATCCATTGTGGCTACCTCCTTGGTAGATTTGCTATTTTTATTGTGGACGGGAGAAATGGAGATCAACCATCGGGAATCGTAAAGATTTGATAAAGAAGAAATCTTCAGCAAAAAATCTACTCTTTCCCAGTCTTTCTACCGCCTAGAAATGTCGATCGATTCGCTGGCAATCTTTCTCAAATCTTCACACAATTATTAAGGGTTCTGTGGAGTAGGCACGCCACAATGAGCGTGTGAGGTAGAGATATGAATCTATTGCTGCAGGTAGTTCGATAACTTAACTGTATTGGGGCTGATTAATGGGACAGGTTCTGTTCTCCACAATAATCTTGACAGCTTTCATTGGTGGCATTTTGGCGTTATTTGCCCCGTGCTGTATCTCGGTCATGTTGCCGGCTTATTTCGCTTCCAGTTTCCAACGCCGTAGCCAGATCCTGGCAATGACCATTGTCTTCGCCGCTGGTGTCGGAACCATCATCTTGCCCATTGCACTGGGCGCCGGTCTCGTAAGTCGTCTCCTGTTTAGTTATCACTTCTGGATCTTCAGCACTCTAGGTTTTGCAATGGTTGCCGTCGGAATTGCCACTCTGGCCGGTTGGAAAATGATGCTGCCAATGCCATCGAAAAAGGGTGGAAGCACAGGCATTAAATCGGTTTACGGTTTGGGCGTCTTCTCCGGAGCCAGTAGCGCCTGTTGTGCGCCGGTTCTTATCGGAGTTGGAGCGCTCTCAGGTGCTGCTTCATCGCTACCGGCTTCCTTTGTCGTTGGTATCGCCTATGTATTTGGGATGGTGGCTCCACTGGCCGTCCTCGCGCTGGTCTGGGACCGTAAGAATTGGAGCGAGAGCCGCTTACTCTCTAAACGGGAAGTCCCGCTATGGCCAGGATCAAATGTGAAGTTGCCAGTGGTGACGATGATTTCTGGCGGACTCGTAACCATCATGGGTTTACTAACGATCCTCTTAGCTATGCGCGGGCCAGGTATGGCAACCACAGGGTGGCAGATTGAGGTTACAGCCGCATTAGGTCACGTTGCCGTCGTCATACAAAATTTTCTCTCCTTCATCCCGGGATGGATATTTACCGTCGCCATATTTGGGGCGCTAACCGCTATCTTCTGGATGGCAGCCCATAACAGAAAATTTGAAACTCAAGAATCCGGAGATGCCGCTGAAGAAGCGTGTCAGAGCTGCGCAACGGAATCTAAAAAGACTTCCGTATTAGGCCAGGGAAGTTTCAAAACCTCGCCCACCGGGGAGCAGGAAGATTCACAGATGAAGGAGCCAAAGTAAATGACATCAGGGAAAAAACCACGCCTGCCCGTAGTTTCACCACCGTCCAAAAAGGCCGGCGGCCGAAAAGTTACCCGTGCCATGATCGTGGTCTACGTCCTACTTATAGGTGGACTCTTCGTTGCATTGGCATTGCGGCCCAGCTCTACGGGTGGGGGGGGAGCAACTGCGGGCGGTTACACAGTGGGAACTCCCGGACCGGGTGTTAAAGCCCCAAACTTCTCCCTTCCTTCTACGGCCGGAGGAACTGTCCAGCTCTCCGATTACAGGGGCAAGAGCGTTCTACTATTTTTCCACGAAGGACTCGGGTGCCAGCCCTGCTGGGACAATATCCGCGATCTTGAAAATGCAAAATCCAAAATGAAATCAGCTGGAATAGACAAGCTAGTCACTATAACCAGTAACCCGTTAAACCTGATTGCTCAGAAGATGAATGATGAAAAACTCACCTCGGTCGCCTTGGCGGACTCTGATCTGAAGATATCCAACATCTATCAGACCAGTAAATACGGCATGGCAGGCCATCTGAGCAATGGGCACAGTTTCGTCTTGGTCGGACCCACTGGCCTCATCGAATGGCGCGCCGACTATGGTGGCGCCCCAAATTACACAATGTACGTACCAGTAGATAAAATTCTCTCTGACTTGAAAGCTGGGCGCAAAGGCGCATGACCTCTATCACTCTCCTGACTCAATCATCATGTTCTTCTTGCGACCGGGCCAAGGAGATTCTCTCCCGACTGGTTCTGGAGTTCCCGGTGACAGTTCAAGAAATTGGACTAGATACTGAAGAGGGGAAAGATCTCGCTATTAAACACGCGGTGATGTTCGCTCCGGGAATTCTGGTAGACGGAGAAATGTTCAGTTATGGACGACTCTCGGAGAATAAACTCCGCAAACGACTCGCCGACTCGCCAAATCAATAGGCGATTCTTCTTTTATTCGATTGCACCCGAACCGACCACAGTCCCAATCTCAGAATGAATAAAAAAGCAATCATTGGGATATTTGTCCTGGTATTAATTTTTGGCGGTTTTTTGCTCTTTCGCGCATCTCCGCAGGAAACTACTATCGCGACTCAATCTGAAACAGCAAAAATACCCAAAAAAGAAGCCACTAGTTTCAATACGCTCACAAGCACTCAACTGGCTGCGATGTTGCAACAGAAGGATTTCTTTTTTGTGAACGTCCATATCCCTTACGAAGGCGAAATTAAAAAAACCGACGCTTTTATTCCGTATGACAAGATTGTAGATAATCTTGACAAGCTGCCCACAGACAAAAATGCAAAAATTGTGCTCTACTGCCGAAGCGGCCGGATGAGCGAGATAGCGGCTCGTGCATTGACGGAACTCGGTTATACGCAGGTGTCGCACTTGTCAGGCGGCATGATTGATTGGGAGAAGAATGGCTACGAGGTCAGCCTCGCATAACATGCCCGGTCGCGTTCCACTGGCTCGCCGCAACCTTTTAGCCGACCCACGTCGCCTAGTCGCCAGCGCTGCCGCGGTCGGACTGGCAATCATGTTGATCCTGCTCCTTGATGGACTCTGGAACGGAATCAACAGAAGCGTCACCACCTACGAAGATAACGTCGGTGCCGACCTCTATGTTGCGCAACCCGGCACACACAACTTTTTTGGAGCCGTCTCCCAGATCCCGCTCTCTAGCGTCGACCTGGTACGTAAGCAGCCTGGAGTCAACTGGGCCTCACCAGTCCGGACCTTTCTTGCGATCGTCAGCCTCCATGACCGAAAGATCCCCGCATCGATCATCGGATGGATGCCGGGGCAACCCGGCGGTCCCTGGGAGATTTCCAAAGGCCGTGCTCCCAGGACCAAGAACGAGATCGCCATCGGTCGCGTGATGGCCAACCGTCACAACCTCCAAATTGGAGAGTCACTTGAACTGATGGGCCGCAAATTCCAGATCGTCGGCACCAGCACTGACACATTTATGCTCTCGTTCATCTTCATGACCCACGCCGCGACCGACCAACTCCTGGGCGCCTCGGACACAACTAGTTTTGTACTTGTCGGAACCAATCGCCCCGCCGAGGTCAGAGCCGAACTCGCGGCTAGCGGCCTAGCTGTGCATAATCGAGACGAATTCGCCGCTAGAGACCTCGTCGTGATGACTCGAGCCTACGCTCTTCCGATAGGGATGATGCGTGGGGTCGCATTTGCCATCGGGATTCTGGTGATAGCTCTCAGCGTGTATACCGCCATGATGGATCGTCGCCGTGAATACGGGATCGTAAAGGCGATGGGGGCAAGTCGTAATTACCTACTCTCGCTCGCCCTGCGCCAATCGTTGATCGTTGCGGCTGCCGGTTTCATCGCGGGCACCCTGTTTTTTCTCGGAGGAAGGGCGATAATTGCCGCCGTTCGCCCGCAATTCACCGTCGTGCTCACCTCCGCCAGCATCGCCCGAGCGCTTGGCGCGGCGATACTCATGGCTCTCGTCGCCTCGTTGATCCCCGCCCGCCGTCTTGCTCGGCTCGAGCCGGCAACCGCCTATCGGGGAGGTTGAGCGTGCCCGGCATCTCGATCGCCCGCAATAACCTCTTTCAAGATCGCCGTCGCGCCATTCTTTCAATCCTCGGGGTATCAGCGGCATTCATCCTCATCCTCATCCTCGACGGTATCTTCGCCGGAGCGATGCGACAAGTCTCGGCCTACATTCGCAGCTCCTCGGCTGAGGTATTCGTAGCCCAACGTGATGTGAGAACAATGCACATGACCGTCTCGGTTCTGGCGCCAACCCTGGTCGATAAGGTCCGGGCCATCGACGGAGTCGCCTGGGTCGACGGACTGCGCTATACAACGAGCACCATCGATTCCGGAGATACCAACCTGCTCACTTACGTCTTTGGTTACGACACGGCAACCGGTCGCGGCGGGCCTGCCCGTCTGAGCGCGGGACGCGCGCCAACCCACGGAGAAGCAATCGTCGATTCGGTCGCCGCAGACGAATTAGGTGTTGGGCTCGGCCAGAGTGTAACGATTCTCGGCCAGCCATTCATCATCAGCGGTCTCTCCATGGGTGGAACTTATATCGCCAACACCACGGTATTCATCACCAGCGCCGACTTCGCCACCTTGCGCGGGCCATCTTATGCGTACATTCTCGTCGGTGCACGAGCGGACACCTCGGCGGAGGCCATGAAGAGAAACATTGAAGACGCACTACCAGAAGTAACCGTCATGACTCGTTCTCAATTCGCAGATCAGGAAGAGAACGTGGTGCGATCCATGGCTGCGGATGTGATGGCCATGATGTCTGCAATCGGATACCTCATCGCCCTGGCCCTCATCGGGCTCACACTCTTCACCGCCACTGTCGCCAAGCAACGAGAGTTCGGGATCATCAAGGCCCTTGGCGCCGGGCGGGGACGACTCACAAAGATTGTTCTCGCGCAAGCGGCTTGGACAGTTGGGCTCGCTCTGGCGCTGGCAACCCTCCTCTCCATCGCACTTGGAGCAGCAATCGAGGCGCTCACTCCAAACTTTGCCGTCGACATCCAACTCGGTTCCGTCCTACGTACCGCAATCAGTGCCTTCGTAGTGGCAATGATCGCTGCATTTCTCCCACTACGCCGCGTCACCCGTGTCGACCCGGCGACCGCATTTAGGATGAGATGAGATGAGAACAAGCTCTGCGATAAATGTCCACGCGCTCAGTAAGACTTTCGGTGAGGGCGAGATCGCCGTCAACGCAGTACGTAACGTCGATCTGGATGTCGAACCTGGCGAAGTGGTTCTGATTATGGGTCCCTCTGGTAGCGGCAAGACCACCCTCCTGCTGATGCTCGGAGCCATGATGCGGCCAACGACTGGATCAATCATCATTGATGGGATTGATCTGGCGACCACCCCTGAACGACGACTCCCGGCCCTGCGCGCCAACCATCTGGGGTTCATCTTCCAAGACTTCAACCTGCTCTCAGCACTCACCGCACTCGAGAATGTCGAACTAGCGTGCAACCTCGCCGGCATTGCCGGACGGGAAGCCAGCGACCGCGCCACCGAACTCCTTCAGCGAGTCGGCCTCAATGAACGACTCCATTTTCATCCCGACCAGCTCTCCGGCGGGGAAAAGCAACGGGTGGCCATCGCGCGAGCACTCGTAAACCGACCCACGCTAGTACTTGCCGATGAGCCGACGGCAAATCTCGACTCCAGCCACGGCCGTGAGATCGCACGAGTACTCAGAGAGCTCGCCAGCGAACAGAATTGCAGCATCGTCGTCGTAAGCCACGACGAACGCCTCCGCGAAATCGCCGACCGAACTCTCTGGCTCGAAGATGGGGCGTTCCGGGAGTTCGACACCATGGTCGCCGACCCCGTATGCACGATGACGGTCCACCCAAGCGACGCGACTCCCCACTACCAACACAACGGAATCACCTACTGGTTCTGCTCCCAGACATGCCAGAAAGATTTTGCTACCAACCCCGGCAGTTACCTAGACCGAACAAACCAACCATGAACGGACGCTCGGTCCAACACTAAAAACTTATCTTAAGTGGAGTGGTTGAAAAAGATTTATGAAGGTGCCGGTTATTTTCATAATTTATTTTAGTTTCTCGGGGCCATTCAAAGACTCTTCCCCGATCTTCCATACATTTTTTTCTAAAAAAGCTTCAATTGTCTGTCGAGTAGCTTTGTTGATCAGGTTTGAATGCGAAATCTTATTGCTCTTTCCATACTCGGCAAGAGTGATAATCTTCTTTCCTTCCAAATATGCCAGCCGCTTATGATAGCTGTTCGTCAATGCCTTGCCGACGATCTCTTCCATAATAGAAGCTTCTCCTTTTTCATTGAATTCTATGAACGCGTCATAATATTTTTTCCTGTCAATAAATTTGATGTTAATCGGCACAAAACCTTCCCGTATGAGCAAGTAATTATTAAGTACGCGCCCAATGCGGCCGTTACCGTCTACAAATGGATGCGTGTATTCAAACGCAAGATGCAACCTTGCAATACGCTTGATAACACTCTCGTAACTGCTAGCATTATATTCTGCGAGCATTTTTTCAAGTCGTTCCAAGATTTCCTTTGGCGCAGGAGCAATGTGACTCCCCACGCGGACATATTCATCGCCAACTCTAAATCTTCCGGCGATATCGTCGCGAATATTGGAGATGAGCATTTTGTGAAGTGGCAATATGCCATCGAGCGTCAACTCTTGTTCTTTGGCTCTCTTGTCTATGTAGGACACTACTCGCGCAAGATTTTTCGCTTCAAATATTTCTCGTTCGCTGATAAATCGATCAAGATCAATCTGAAGAAGTATTTTCTCCGTCTCTTCAAGGGAGAGCGTATTATTCTCAATAGCGTTTGAGTTATATACCTGCTCGGCAACTTCAGCTTCAGAGATGAGTTTAATCAGGGCGTCTTTACCGATAACTGCTTTGTAGTATCTTTCTCTTAAGGCGTTAATTTTATTAAAAAC
>JACPZY010000006.1 GCA_016195215.1 Actinomycetota bacterium
CGAAAGGGGAATGCTCCGAAAGTCGATCGCGAGGATGGCGGTCGAGGTCACAGGCTAACTCCTTATACCCTTCTCACATGCGCGCATATGTGGCAGCCACTCTCGATGAATTATCCGAGATGTTGGAGAAGAAAACTTTTCGATATGAGACCGCCTACATTCTCACAACGGCATTTGCTCAATCGAATCCGGAAATGGATAACGAGGAATTGGAGTTTGAACTCTCGTGGATTGCGGCACAGAGGTCACGGACCCGTGGGGTGGATCCCCTGGGATTCGTGCTAGCAGTTGATTTGCTCAACGCTCAATTAGGCGACGCGCTAGAAGATCAGGTTCGATTGCTTTCTGATATCCAATGGTCCCAAGTTGAATCAATACTCGTCTCGGAATCAGAGGAATCTGAGTTGACCTGGTATGCCAGTCAAGAGTTAGCCACCTACCTTCCTGCGTGGAAGGCGTGAGAGAGTTACCTCATGGCTCAGTTGGAGGATTTGGTACGCGGGCGAAGCGCTCTCACGCCGGTTCACATTCATCGGCTTCATGAACTCACTGCAGATTGGCAGATGCTCTCGGATCTATCCTTTGCCGATCTCATCCTCTGGGTTCCACTGCGAAAAGACAGTAAGAGTTGGCCGACCGGTCACATCGCTGTCGCGCACATCCGACCGACGACCGCCGCAACGGTCTTCACCCATGATCTTATTGGCGAGGAGATTGCTTGGGGATCGCGGGGGCGGATTGACGCGGCTCTCTCCAATGGTGAGATCATCCGCGATTCTGAACCAGAGTTGGTTGGAGAATTGATGATCAAGGAGGAGACAATCCCCGTCACTTTTGAAGGGCAAGTAATCGCGACTATCTCTCGTCATCGGAATGCAGATTTGATGCGATCTCCAAGCCGTCTCGAACTCAATTACCGAGAAATCGCCCATAATCTGTATCGAATGGTGGCCGAAGGTACATTTCCGTATCCAGATGCCATTTCACTTTTTGACCCACTTCCGCGCGTCGGCGATGGATTAATTCGTCTCGACGTTAATGGCGTCATCTCATATGCCAGCCCCAATGCTCGGTCTGCCTTTAGTCGACTTGGGTGGTCAAATGAGTTGGAGAGTCATTCCCTTGGTGGAGTTGCCGAATCCGTTGCAGGGACCCGGCAAGATGCACACGAGGAAGGGTTGAAGAGCGCACTCAGTGGTAAGGCTCTACGACGCGTCGAATGTGAAAATCAAGATGGCACTATCGATCTTCTCGTTATGCCCTTGATTCAAGGAAGTGATCGAATCGGTGCGATCGTTCTTCTTCATAACATAACCGAAGTTCGACGTCGCGATAGGGAGTTGATTACCAAGGATGCAACGATCCGTGAAGTTCATCATCGAGTGAAGAATAATTTACAGACCGTCTCTGCACTTCTTCGATTGCAGGCCAGGCGGATTGAAGATCCCGCGGCTAGCGCAGCACTTGAGGAAGCTGTACGTCGGATCGGGTCAATAGCTATGGTTCATGAAACTCTCTCTGGCAGCACAGAGGAAAGCGTCGCTTTTGATGATGTACTTGATCGACTTATTTCGAATGCTCGTGAACTGAGTCCTAGAGTCAACGCGATCGCTATCGAGCGGGAAGGGGAAGTTGGGACTCTAGAACCCCGACTCGCCACGCCCTTGGCACTGGTAGTGACCGAGCTGATCCACAACGCATTGGAGCACGGACTGGCCGCGGAAGGGGATTCACTTCGAATAGTTGTTGAGCGAGCTCAGAACGAGGTTTCGATCCATATCTTCGATAACGGGCTAGGACTTCCGACCGATTTCGACCTAGCCCTCTCCTCCAACCTGGGTCTACAGATTGTCCGAACGCTGACCGAGAACGAACTCAATGGGGAGCTGACACTTCTCTCTGGGCCCGAGGGGACATCGGCCCAGGTCAGTTTTCCTATCTAGGACTCTATTGAGGTGGCTAAATGGAGTTGCTCTGCTCCATGAGCCGGGCGCGATTTCGAGCAGCCCGACGCTTGAGGGCCCGCCGCTCGTCCTCAGAGAGACCGCCCCAGACCCCAGCATCCTGGCCGCTCTCCAGTGCCCATGCTAGGCAGGCATCTTTGACTATGCAGCGGTTACAGACCTTCTTCGCCTCTTCGATCTGGGTGATGGCGGGACCTGTGTTACCAACGGGAAAGAAGAGTTCCGGATCCTCATCGCGGCATGCAGATTGATGTCGCCAGTCCATAGACCTAGCCTTCCCTGGGATTTTCCTTGCGGCGGCTACATTGCCCCCAAAAAGATGGTTTTGGACTCAATGTACGGAATCCGAGAGGCCAATTCTCTCTGCTCCTGGTCACATTAACAAGGAGGTGGGGTAAAAGATTTCCCGGTTGAGCGTGATTTATCTCGCGTTCAAGATATTTGCATCTCTGGCCGATCTCTCTCCTCAGATTGATGGAGGGGCTTTACGCAATTCTGTGCAGATATTTACCGAGCATTGTAAAAGGCACGTGCCCCCGACAGGATTCGAACCTGCGCACCCGCCTCCGGAGGGCGGTGCTCTATCCCCTGAGCTACGGGGGCGTATCTGGCGCCCGATGATCCTCGAGTGGTGGAATCATTCGAGGAGGGAAAGAATACCGCTATGTCGGGGAGTGCATATTTTGCAACGGGCTGCTTCTGGGGTGCCGAACGCCGTTTCTGGCAACTTGATGGAGTACTCGCGACCAGCGTGGGATACATGGGTGGCACTTGCCCCAACCCGAATTACGAGCAGGTCTGTACGGGTGTTACGGGGCACGCAGAGACGGTGGAGGTTCTCTTCGATCCAAATGATATTAGCTATCTGGAATTGCTTCAGGAATTCTGGACGATGCATGACCCCACAACACTCAATTCCCAAGGAAATGATGTCGGCTCTCAATATAGAAGTGCCATTTTTGCAACGACTGCGGAACAATTTGAAGAGGCAATATCTTCGCGCGATATCTATCAACATGAAATCAGCGCCGCAGGTTACGGGGAAATCGTAACGGATATTGCACACGCAGATGGTTACCAATACTGGCCTGCAGAGGAGTACCACCAGAAGTATCTGATGAAGAATCCACATGGGTATGACTGCCATTCGAGTACGGGTGTTCCTTATCCAAAGGCGAGTCATGTCCGATGATGGAATTGGCGCGATAAAACCGGATGGAACTGCCTATCCAATTTCGGTCGATGACGCGAAATTGAGAGAAACTCTTGACCCGATATCGTTCCAAGTTTTGAGGCGTGGTGCTACAGAGCGTCCATTTACGGGAGAGTATGTAGATACCGAAACGGTCGGAATCTATAGATGCAAGGCGTGCAACGCAGAATTATTTCGAAGCGATACAAAATTCCATTCAGGATGCGGGTGGCCTTCTTTCTATGCGCCATCCAAAGATGATGCTGTCGTTCTGCTTGAAGATCGATCTTTAGGAATGCGTATACGTACCGAAGTCCGCTGCGCTTCTTGTGGCTCCCACCTAGGGCATGTTTTTGAAGGCGAAGGGTATGACGTCCCGACGGACCAGCGTTGGTGTATCAACTCGGTTTCGATGTTCTTGGAACCTAAATAGAACTACTTGCCCTCCACCGCGCGCCAGCAATACCAGGCAACAATGCTCCGATGTGGGCGAAATTTTTCACCCTTCACGAGCAATTTCTCCGGTTCGATATGTTCCCTAAGTCGGTGGATTTTCTCCCATCCACGACGAACTCCTAAATCGCCCGTTGGCCAGATATCGACCCGTCCCAGTTGGAAAATCATAAACATATCCACGGTCCACGGCCCAATCCCCCAGAGGGAATTTAATTGTTCTTCAATACTCTCATCATCGATGAGGTGAAGTTTGTTGATCTCGACTTCACCGCTCAATGCGGCGCTGCTCAGTCCCTGGATGGTTCTGACTTTAGCTCCCGAAAGTCCTGCAGAACGCAGATCGACCTCGGAAAGTTTTGCGATCTTAGCGGGAGTTATTTTTCCGCCAGCCAAGGAAACAAGTCTTCCATGAATAGTTTCTGCGGCTTTCATTGCCAGTTGTTGTGATATCACTGATTCGACCAGTGATTCAAAATGGGAGACGGCAGAAGGTTTGTGGCCGATCCTGCAGAGAGGACTTTCTTCCACGATTGGCCTGAACTTCGGATCTGCCTCACATATATCTGAGATGGCGCGCTTCATCTGTGCGGTGGTAAAAGACATTTACACTACCTTAGAGAGAGAAGGATGGATATTCATCCGTGACTAAAACGAATGCATAACCGTGAACTCGATTCCAGTAGGAAATAGTTCCAATCACACCAGCTGCGCACCATTCAGGGTACTGTCTAGTGAATATAATCGTGATCCAAGCAACCGCCGTCAACATAAGCGCGTAGACGAGGTAGACAGCTCCGACTACGTATAAAGGAATTGCAAGGAACCACTTGACCAATGGCATCCCACGGCTAAGTGATTTTCCTCCATCGATTTCTGGAAATTCGACATTGTATTTATCGTTTGCCTCAATTGATGGATACTCATCTGTGAGGAGAAAGAAGTAAGAAGCGATTCTGACCCCAAGGGCGAGGATGCTCTTATTAAAGCTAAGTACGTAGGAGGGGTACTTTCCAAGGAAGAGAAGTGTGAGGACGACCGGCACGACGAATATGCCGACGGAAAAATACGAATTGCTATTGGCGTTGTCTCGGAATGAACCAGCATAAATCACTATCGGGATGAGAAAGAAGATTCGAAAGATCGTGGATACCCGATCGCGATTCTCTAGTTGCAAGTGAATTGTGGTCCTTATCTGCTTTTCCATGGGAATAATCTAACCGTTCCCTTGCCCTTTGTTGCAGAATTGCTCTATTTTTAACTGATTGTGCGGAGAGTTGCAGAGAAATATTCGTCTTTTGCAGAAAAACGAGGAATGGAGCGGTATGGCGGGGATCAAGGAAATTGCTGCTCTCGCCGGAGTCTCTACTGCCACGGTTTCTCGAGCCCTGCGGGGGATGCGACATGTGAATGAAGAGACTCGTGAAAAGATTGTGGAAGCGGCGGAGAAGTTAAATTACCCACTTGAGAGTGCTCTCTCCGGCACCCGGACACATAGCGTGGGAATCGTTGCCCCTTTTATTTCTAATTGGTACTACTCGAATGTAATCCATGGTGCCGAACACGCCCTGCGCGAAGCGGGATTCGATCTTCTGCTCTACAACTTCGGTCACATGAAGAGTCGCGAGAGGCTTTTTCAGCATAAATTGCTCAAGGGCAGAGTCGATGGAATTATCGTAATAAGCGTTCCACCCAGCGAAGAAGAATTTGATTCAATGTTAAATCTCGGAATCCCTGTTGCGCTCGTTGGCATGCATCATGCGGGGTGTGCGAGCGTAGCTATTGACGACGTGGCAGGCGCCCGAACGGCTACTCAACACTTGGTAAATCAAGGCCATAAACAGATTGCATTAATGTCTGGTCGTACCGATGACCCCTTTAATTTCAGCGTTCCACAAGATCGACGGATGGGCTTCATGCAGGTTCTAGCGGAAAATAGATTGGATTGGATTCCGAGCAGGGAAGTTCATGGCGATTTCACGATGCATGCAGGAGCAAGAGCAATGGATGAGTTACTTGCTCGACCTAACCGGCCAACGGCAATTTTTTGCGAATCCGATGAGATGGCAATTGGGGCAATGCAAGCTGCCCGCCGTCACGGGATTAAAGTCCCAGATGACATGTCAATCGTCGGATTCGACGGTCATGAGATGGCAGAATTTTCTGACCTTACGACAATTGAGCAGCCAGTTCAGTTGATGGGCGAACTTGCCGCGCGTGCGATTATGGATAAGTTACATAGATCCACTACCGAAATGTTGTCTATCACCCTTCCAACAACTCTCATTGTGCGAAACTCAACACGGAGAATAGACGCCTAGGCCTTTCTGCCGGAAAGGTGGAATACTGACCGCATGCCGCCGCTAGAAGTTCGCGCCCAATCTTTAGAGGAATTGCGAACTCATCGGAGCGAGAAGTGGCGCGAGTTTCCAGAGGACGTACTTCCTCTGCCTGTAGCTGAGATGGATTTTCCTATCGCTGCTCCTATTCGCGAACTCTTGTTGGAGATGGTTTCCCACTCCGATTTGGGTTATCTAGGTCCGATCCCTGAGTTACCGCTCGCGTTTTCAAAGTTCGCCGAAAATCGCTGGAATTGGAAATCAGACCTTACGCAGATTCATCTCGCAACCGATGTAGGTGTTGGGGTGGTAGAGGTTCTTCGCCTTCTCACATCACCGGGGGACAAGGTCGTGGTTAACTCCCCTGTCTACCATAATTTTTACACGGATGGATGGTTCTTTGATTTTGACGCCCTTGAAGAGTCATACAAGCAAGGTGCAAAAGTGCATCTGCTCTGCAGTCCCCAGAATCCGCTTGGTCGACTTTTTACAAGAGAAGAACTTTTACGTATTGCTCAGCTAGCCTTCGCTTATTCAGTGATCGTAATCAGCGATGAGATCCACGCGCCCCTGACATATTCAGAGTCGACATTTATCCCATTCTTATCTCTTGGATCCGATGCGGAAGCCATTGGAATCGTGGTGACCGCCGCGAGCAAGGCGTGGAATATAGCTGGGCTCAAATGCGCTTTAGTTATTAGCCAGAGCGAAGCGATGGATGCAGTACTACAGAAACTTCCCAAAGCCACCCACTACCGCGCTTCAATCCTTGGCGGCTTTGCATCTGCTGCCGCATATGGACAAAGTGGGGAATGGCTAGATGGAGCTGTCGCCGCATTGGATTCGAATCGCAAGTATTTGGCTGAACTCTTGGCGAAGAAAATCCCTGCCGTTAAATATCGAATACCGCAAAATAGCTATCTAGCATGGTTGGACATGTCGGCACTTGAACTGGGAATTAATCCATCATTCGTTCTTTTGGAGCGTGGGCGAGTAGCTTTGAATTCCGGAAGATCGTTCGCTCCGCATACACCTCAGTTTGTGAGATTGAATTTTGCAACGAGTCATACCGTTCTCGAAGAGGCGGTCAATCGAATGGTGGTAGCAATCAATGATTGAGGAGAACTCTCTTCACCCTGAAACTCTTGCAATAACTTCGGGGCGCCCTAGAAATACCCCCGATGGTTCAATAAATTCGACTATCTCCTTGAGTTCTACATTTCACGCCGGTGGCGTTGTCGGGTATGGTCGATATGGAAATGAAACCTGGACGGACCTTGAAAGCGCGATAGCGGCATTGGAAGGTGGCCCGACGCTCGCTTTCTCTTCGGGGATGGCTGCAATAAGTGCAGTCTTTTCCATCCTTCCGGTAGGTGCTGTTGTGACCGCATCCAATCAGGGTTACAGCGGGGTAATGACCTTGCTCCATACTCTCCAAGCGAGCGGAAAGATTGAAGTTCGCTCCGTCGACGTTTCAAATTCCGATGAAGTACTCGCGGTTCTGCCTGGCACTGCGCTCCTCTGGTTGGAATCTCCGACGAATCCCACTTTGGCTATCGCAGATCTCCCCCGTCTTATCTCTGCGGCAAAAGACGCTGGATGTGGAGTTGCGGTCGACAACACTTTCGCAACCCCGCTCGGCCAGAAGCCATTAGTAATGGGTGCCGACATTGTGGTTCATTCGGTAACAAAATATTTGGCAGGACACAGTGACGTAATTCTTGGTTCGGTCACAACTAAAGATCCAGCTCTATTCTCCCGACTCGAAGATGCTCGAAAGATTGGTGGAGCAATCCCCGGACCCTTCGAGGCATGGTTGGCGCTTCGCGGTATCCGCACTTTTCCTATCCGCTTTGAAAAGGCGCAGGCCAATGCCCTCGAAATCGCATCGCGACTTTCGCGTCATCCCAAAGTGGATCAAGTTTTCTACTCGGGGTTAGCCAGCGACAAGTTTCACGAACGTGCTTCCAGCTTCATGGCTGGCTTTGGAGCAGTGCTCTCCTTCACCCTCCATTCTGGGGTAGCGGAGGCAGAGAAAGTGTGTGAGTCTTCAAAGATAATTACCCATGCCACGAGTTTGGGCGGCGTCGAATCGCTCTGGGAGCGACGCCGGAAGTGGTCAGGTGAAAGTCAATTGGTCTCTGAAACGCTCATTCGCCTCTCTCTCGGTTGCGAAAATGTGGAAGATCTTTGGAGTGACATAGAACAAGCCTTGGGGAATGCCTAAGCGAAATGCGTGGGTCTATCTACTAATCAGCGGGCGAGCGGCTCAGAAGTAGAGTATTTTAGTGCCATGTTCAAAATCGCCCGAAGGGTTGCCGGCATAGTCGCTCTGACCATGCTCTCCTTCCGCGCGGTTGGTTCATTCCTCTCGTGGGTAGAAAGACAAGAAGACGAACCCCAGAGTGTGTGGACAGACGAAGATGAATTTGAAGACGCCTGATTATCTTCCTGGAAGTTGCAATATTGGTGGATTAGAAATACGTCGTCGACAATATCTAGTTCCTGCACTCACGCTCTTAGTTGCGATTCTCCCAGAGTAATTCTTGCTGGCAGAAAACTCTCAGGACATTCTCTGTGGAAGACCTACCACCGCCCATAGCTTTGTGGCATTGTTGATAGCGGAGACAGGGAGTGAAGAATGAAAATTGTTGTCCACGCTCGCCAAGCTCAACTTGCAGAAGATTTTAGATTAATAGTCGAAGAAAAATTGCATTCGATGAACCGCTTTAGTGTGACTATTGATCGCGTCGAAGTGGAAATAATCCATGAAGGCAATCCGCGACAAGGCAAATTCTCGCATCGAGTCATCTTGACTTCGCACGGTGCCGGTCCACTACTAAGGGCGCAAGCGGCGTCGTTTAATGACCTAGCGGCCTTTGACCTTGCGATCAAAAATTTCGAGTTGCAGATAAGAAAAATCCACGAGAGAGTGAAAGAGATTCCTCACGAGAGTCTGCGAAAAAAGGCAGCCTCCGAATAATTCTTTCTACTCGGCTCCCGCCACTCCGCGGGTTGCCGTCAGACTCGCCACGGTGGTGATGATCAAAGCTGTGAGAATTGTTCCAAGGCTAAACCCCAGGGAGATTTCTGGAACTTTGAATCCAAAGACTTCGTCTGCACCGACACCGCGCAAGGCTTCCAGAATCATCTTCACTCCGATGAAGGCAAGAATGATTGATAGCCCCTTGGACAAATAGACCAACCGCTTCAGAAGTCCTTCCAGCAAGAAGTAGAGTTGACGAAGCCCCATTAGAGCAAAAATGTTCGCTGTTGTAACAATGTAAGCATTCTTCGTTAAACCGAAAATTGCAGGGATTGAGTCCAAAGAAAAAACGAGGTTGGTCATTCCGAGCGCAACTAGAGCGATCGTGAAGGTGCTTATGCCCCTCTCTTTCATTTGGGTGACAATCCGACCCTCTTTCCATTCGTCTTCGTCTCCTTTTTCCTTGGCAAGTGCGTAAGCCGAATAGATGAGGAACGCCCCAAAGAGGAAAAAGACGCTGGAAAAGCGAGAGATCAAAGCAGCACCAAGCGGGATCAATGCACCACGCATAAGTATTGTCAGCATGATTCCCAACAAGAGAACCAACTGTTGTTTCTCTTTCCTCACGTGCAAGTGACCCAGAATAATGATGAAAACAAAGATGTTATCGACAGAAAGCGCGTATTCAGTGAGCCAACCAGCGAAGAACTCCTGTTGACCCTGCTTCGTTGCCCATATTGGCAGAAGTAAGCCAAAGATAATTGCCGCCGCGATATAAAAAACTGTCCAGAAACCAGCCTCCAGCATCGATGTCTCTTTATTGCGACGGGCCACCGCCAGGGCGAGATCGAAGAGAATTACCAGGCTTAAAACGCCGATCGTGAGAATCCATGCACTCATTGAAATCACGAGGGGTAGTCTGCCATAGGCAGAGATGAATTAAGTCTGGGAAGTTTTAACTTGTTTCTCGATGCTGGTGAGTAATCTGTGCAATTCTTTCGAAATTTCCTTTAATTCCTTTAATTCCCGGTTGGCAATTTTTCGAGATTCTTTCGCCAATTCGAACTCTCCCAAACTTGCCGCATGTGTCTCGTTTATCTTCTGCTCCACACTCTCGGACTGCTGGCTCTGGCCGACCATAATAATTGAGAGCAGAACGAGTTGTAGGAAGGTCTGCGCTATCCAGGAGACGATCACGATGGTGTCACCCGTTTTGATCGCATTGGGAAGAGAAATGAGTGCGATTATGGCAAATAGATAGGCGCACCACATGGTACTTACCAGGGATGTGATCCGAGTGGCCAGCATTTTGTTAAACTTCGACAGAGCGTTCATGGAAACTTCTTTCGTAGCGCTAAATATGGTGCTTTTCGCGATGGACAAACGATATCGCCCCCAATTCGATTTGATGAGTGAAACGCCCTTTCTTGATACCCTCAACCACGATGCAAGAGGATGATCAGAAAGATCTGAGACCGCACTGGCACCGCCCACATGTGGGTGAGCAGAGGTGGCCAGTTCTGCTTGTGGTGCTCGTCGTAATCGCCCTGCAATATGTGCTTCCGCGTGATCTTTCACTATCGATCCAATTACCGATTGGTTATGCTGAAGCCGCATTACTCATTGTTTTACTCGCCTTTAATCCTCGTCGAATTTCCAGCCACGTGCCAACAACGCGAGCTATTGGAATTGTCCTGATTGCAATCATGACGCTTTCAAACACTGCCTCCGCCATCAAGTTAATAGATGCCATCATTACTCAGGGTGTAGCTAACGCCAGGAGTCTTCTCTTGTTCGGCGGCTCCATATGGCTCACCAATATTGTGGTTTTCGGGCTTTGGTACTGGGAACTTGATCGAGGCGGTCCAGGCAGGCGGGCAGAAGCTGCCCGCCCCTACCCAGATTTTATTTTCCCCCAGATGTCAGACCCTCTCTATGCGCCGCATACCTGGCACCCCAACTTCTTTGATTATCTCTATACCTCATTTACCAATGCGAGTGCTTTTAGTCCGACCGATGTAATGCCGCTAACGAGATGGGCAAAAATGTTGATGCTCGTTCAATCCATGACGGCGCTACTCATGGTCGGGTTGGTCTTCGCTCGTGCCGTTAATATTCTGCGTTGAGTAGATAATACGAGTGAAGAGATAAGGAAGACGGTGGCGAGTACGAGTCTGGGAAGGACACTTGAGACACTCCTGCCCGGTGGAGTCTTCGAAGGTATCTTTGACCGTAAATCGATGGCAAACGATGCCTCTCATTATTTATTAACACCGCAGATTGTTCTTCGTCCTACCTCTGCGACTCAGGTTGGCGATCTATTACGCGTGAGCAAAGAGCAGAAGATCGGAATAACGTTCCGTTCGGGTGGCACTAGCCTGAGTGGGCAAGCCGTTGGGGCAGGTTTATTAGTAGACACGAGAAGAAATTTTAAAGAAGTCGAAGTATTGGAGAACGGAAGTCGCGTTCGGGTTCAGCCGGGTGTAACGGTCCGCCAGGTAAACATCGCGCTTGCCCGCTACGGACGCTTCGTCCTTCCCAGCGGAACGGTGATCGACACCTCCAAGGCTGATGCTGACGCGAAATTGCGAGTCAGCGAACCAGCTTTATATGAAGGACTGAGTCAACTTCACAGACGCATAAATGAGAAATCTTCATCGGTCGAGAAGATTCGCTCTCTGTATTCAATTAAAAACACGATGGGGTACTCACTCAATTCATTTGTGGATTATTCGCGCCCGGTAGACATTCTCGCTCATTTAATTGTCGGAAGTGAAGGGACTATTGCTTTTATTGCCGAAGTCGTGTTTAACACAATTCCCCTACTCCCAAAGATGGCTACCGGATTACTCGTTTTTGATAATTTGAAGGACGCCACACGGGCTCTTCCAGATCTGAAATCCTCTGAAGCTGCCGTGATTGAGTTGTTAGATAAGTCATCGCTCTTGGTCGCGCAACGCGAACATATGGCGGATTCAGTTCTATCGGGAGTTGATTTCATTGATCATGCTGCGCTGCTCGTCGAGTATCAAGCCGGTACCGATGAGGAATTATCACACCAAGTTGAAATTGCAGAAAAGATTCTTATCGGGCTACCGATAAAGCCAAGCGCTCTTTCGCGAGATCCGCTCATACGTAAGGAATTGTGGTACGCCCGCAAGGGCCTTTATGCGGCGGTCGCCGGGAATCGGCCAGCGGGCACAACTGCAATTCTGGAAGATATCGCAGTGCCAATGAGCGCGCTCCATGAAACCACTGTTGAATTGAGGGATTTAATTTCCAAGCATAATTACAGGGGCAGCGTAATTTTCGGTCATGCCAAAGATGGGAATCTTCATTTTCTTCTCAATGAGAATTTTGATCGTCCAGATTTACTGGAGCGATACCAGCAATTTACGGAGGACATGGTCTCTCTGATTCTCGGAAAGAGTGGATCTCTCAAAGCCGAACACGGAACCGGTCGCATCATGGCTCCTTACCTCCGTCGCCAGTGTGGGGACGAGCTTTATGAGGTCATGCTTGAAGTGAAACGACTCTGCGACCCTGAGAATATATTGAATCCCGGAGTGATGATAAGTGAAAATCAATTGGCCCACATTGAAAATTTGAAAGTGAGTCCAACGATTGATGCCGAGGTGGACCGGTGCGTCGAGTGCGGATATTGCGAACCTGTATGTCCAAGTCGAGACCTAACTTTGACCCCTCGCCAACGGATTGTCATGCGTCGTGCTCTGGTGGACGCGGAGATTGCAGGCGATACCGGATTACTTCATGAACTCAATGCCCGCTTTGATTACGAGGTGGTTCAAACCTGCGCCGCTGACAGCATGTGTGCGCTGGCCTGTCCGGTACATATTGATACTGGGACCCTTGTAACACGGTTACGAAAGGAGCAACAGACACGTTCTCCCAGAGTAGTTGGCGAAGGGGCGGCAAAGCGTTGGGGGCCGACGACCTCATTCCTTTCAACTCTCCTTACCGTTGCAAAGAAAACTCCTGCGCCATTGGTGATTGGAATTAATCGCACCATGCGAAAGGCGGTGGGGGAGGATCGTTTGCCACTCTGGAACCGCGCGCTTCCGCGAGGCGGCCTGGCAAGAAAACCACGTGAGAGTCTTAACGCAGAAATACTCTACTTCCCTTCATGCGTCAATACTTTATTTGGTGCCCCAGATGGAGAAATCAGCGTCCAGGAGGCGTTTTTGGCTCTCTGCGATCGTGCTGGTATCGAGGTGATGATTCCTGAGGGGATTGCCGAAACATGCTGCACGACTCCTTGGAAGTCCAAAGGTCTGATTGATGGGTACCAAGTGATGAGTGGGCTGACGCGAAAGAGAATTTTTGAGGCGGCGCTAGATCGGAAGATTCCAATCGTATGCGATGCCACATCGTGTACTGATGGACTTCTCGGCTTGAAAGAGAAAGATCAGGGTACGGTCGTGATCTTGGATGCCCTTGAATTTATTGCAAATCGTCTTCTTCCGCGCCTAACGGTGAAAAAGAAAATTGATTCCATCGCACTTCATCCGACTTGTTCCGGCACGCAGTTGGGGCTCAATGAGAGCATGACGAAGATCGCCAATGCTCTGGCCGACGAAGTTTATATTCCGGAAAATTGGGCCTGCTGTGGATTTGGCGGCGATCGGGGCCTCTTGCACCCCGAGCTTACTGAGAGCGCTACCGCCGCCGAAGCTGCGGAAATCAAGAGCAAATCCTTCTCTGCCTACTCTTCTGCCAATCGACCATGCGAGATTGCAATGTCGCAGGCGACAGGGGAGGGATATATACACCTTTTGCAGGAATTGGAAAGGAGTACTCGTCAATGACGGCCGACCGCATTGATCTCGATGCCCACCAATTGGCGGATCTCCGAGTCATCGTGGATGGGCGAGTCTCGACCAATGAATCGGTTCTTGATCAACACGGCCATGATGAATCTGCCTTTCCGCCTTCTCGGCCATCCGCGGTCGTCATGGTCAATTCGACCGAGGAGGTGTCGCGAGTTCTGGCTTATTGCAACACGGAGCAGATCCCGGTCGTTCCATTTGGCGCAGGGACATCGCTCGAGGGACATGTGGTCCCAATATTTGGGGGTGTAAGTCTTGATCTAACAAATATGAATCGAATTCTTGAGATTAGACCAGATGATCTTCTCGTTCGAGTTCAAGCGGGTGTCACCCGTATGGCGCTCAACGAGAAACTCTCTACTTACGGAATCTTCTTCTCCGTTGATCCTGGTGCCGATGCGACTTTGGGCGGTATGGCCGCGACTGGGGCGGCCGGTACGACGACAGTACGTTACGGATCTATGCGAGAAAATGTCATGGCACTGACTGCGGTTCTGGCAGATGGAACAGTGATTCGCACCGGGCGCGAAACTCGAAAGCTCTCGGCCGGCTATGACTTGACGAGATTGCTTGTGGGATCGGAGGGAACACTTGCAGTCATCACTGAGTTGAGCCTTCGCTTATTTGGGATTCCCGAGAAGATGGGAGCTGCCGTGGTTCGCTTTCCGACATTGCACGATGGAGTCGCGGCGGCATCTGCTGTCGTCCGATCGGGCGTTCCAATTGCGCGATGTGAGTTCTTGGATGCGTTAAGTATCAGGAATATCAACGCCCACGATCATCTCTCCCTGAGCGAATCCCCAACTCTTTTCTTTGAGTTTCATGGCAGCCCGGAGAGCGTTATGGAAGATGGGCGGGTCGTTCAGGAGATTCTTTCGGAATTCCATGGCACCGAGTTCGAATGGGCGAATGATGAAGGTGCGCGCCGCAAACTCTGGCAAGCCCGCCACAATTCTCATTTTGCTGCGGCAGCGGCGCACCCAGGCAAGAAGGGTGTGAGCACTGATATGGCGGTTCCTCCTTCAAAACTCGCAGCGGCCGTGGCGATGGTTGATGCCACTCTCTCTAAGCAGCCATTTCCGTACACCATCCTTGGGCACGTAGCAGATGGAAATTTTCACTCGCAATTGATGGCGGATATCTCAAAGCCAGAAGAGTTGGTTGCCATTCGGAAATTGGTGCATGAGATGACTCTGAAGATTATTGAGATGGGTGGGACATGTACAGGCGAGCATGGAATCGGCGCCGGCAAGATCGATCTCCTCGTTGCAGAAACTGGAGGGGAGGCGGTGCAGGTGATGCGAGGTATCAAGGCTTCTATGGATCCCAACGGAATTCTCAACCCTGGGAAGATTTTCCGAAATTAAAAAACGGCCCGCACCTGTGAGGTACAGACCGTTTTTTAGGGGAAGCGTTACTTGTTCTTCTTTTTCTGGTTCTCATTCTTGCTAGAGCTATCTGACGTTGCTGGCTTGACAGGAGCAACTGGCTTTACAGGAGCAACTGGCTTTGCTGGCTTGACAGGAGCAACTGGCTTGACAGGAGCAACTGGCTTTGTTGGTCGAACTGGCTCTGTTGGTCGAACTAGCTCTGGGCCTAGTGCGTCCAAAGCAGTCTTACGTGCAGCAGTTGCCGCAGCAATGGCTGCTTTACGAGCTGTCTCTGCAGCGCTCTTCTGGTCGGCCGTCGTCGCGGTGATCATGGCTGTCTTGAAGTCGGCTATGGCTTTTGCGACCGATGCTTGGAAGGTCGTGTTTACTGCCTGACGCTTGACCTTCAACGCTTCGCGGGCTGCTTTGTACTGCTCTGAAGCCACTTTCCACGCAGCCTGATATTTATCCATCGCCGCTTGATACTGTTCATTGGCTGCTTTGCGCGCGGCTTCATACTGCTGAACGGTTACTTTCCATGCGGCTTCGTACTGTTGAACTGTTACTTTCCATGCCGCCTGGTACTTGGCCATCTCAACTTGCCATGCAGCCAATGCGATCTTGTATGCCGCTAACTGTGCTTGGTAGGTAGATGCAGTTGCCGACGCAGTTGGCGTTGGGGTCGGAGTTGGGTCTGCAGCACTCGCAGAACCTAAAGTGCCTACGATGAGGCCAGCACTTAGAAGTGTCGCCGTAAGAATCTTTCTGGTCTTCATTCGATAACTCCCTGAAGTTGAAATGCTAGTTAATAAAGCTGGGATGCTTTATGGGATGATCTTCTCCGATGAATTTGTGCGTATTCTGTGAAAACTCTCTGGTGCCCTTGCGGGAATTGTGGCATAAGCGTATTAGACCGCGAGGGGAGTTACTCTGAGGGTTGGAGGTACCCATGGAGAAGCCACTGATTTTAATAGTCGACGATGAGATTGGCGTTCGAGAACTACTGACGGATGCCTTGCGGATTGGCGGTTTCGACACCATCGCCGCAAAGGATGGAATGAGCGCCCTGGCACTCATGCGGAAAGCCAATCCAGATTTGTTGGTCATTGATGTAAATATGCCCATCATGGATGGTTTTGATTTCTTGGAAAGAGTGCGGTCCAACAAGAACTTGGTGCCAGCACTCATGTTGACCGCCCGCAAAGACCGGAGCGATGTCGCGCGTGGTCTTCGGATCGGCGCCGATGATTATGTGACCAAGCCATTTGGCCTGGAAGAACTCATGCTCCGGATACAAGCAATCCTGCGGAGAACGAGACGTGACGAGCAGGAGTTCTCAGTTCTCACCTGTGGGCCCATCTCTCTCAACGAGGAGACCTACCAGGTCTATTTGAACGATGCCGCCGTTGAGGTATCCAAAACTGAGTTTCGGTTGCTGCAATATCTAATGCAAAATAAGGGGCGCGTCCTAACCAAATCCAATCTTCTGAGCTCTGTGTGGGGCATTGATTTCGAATCCGAAACTGGGGTTGTGGATACTTACATTTCATATCTTCGGAGGAAATTTCATTCTGAAGATTTTGATGGAATTAAAACTGTGCGCGGTATCGGTTTTCAGATTCTCGAGCCACCAGGTAAGAAGTGAAACTTCGCTCGCGACTCACGCTTGCCTCGGCTACCGTGACCGTTCTCAGTACGATCGTTATCGGTGGCTTTGCTCTAAGTTCCACTCGAAGCACGGAAATTGCTCTGCTTGATAAATCTTTAGAGCAGGTGGTGAAATCTGCTCGCGGCCAGACCAATGCCGCTCTTTCAGAAGCTTTATATTCCGCGCAGCAGAGCGAGATCGCTCTCACTCTGGTTTATTACCTCGAGGGTCAAGACCCCTCTATTCTTAACGATTCTAAATTGGAAGTCGTCCCAAATCCCTCATTGCAAGAGAGGAAGCGGAGTGTAGCTAGGCCGATCACACACGCTGGCAGTGAAAACTATCGAATGCGTACCATCCCGATTTCCGACCGCGAGTATCTAGTCGTAGCTGTGTCCCTGAACGACGTTGATAACCGGTATCGAAATGATCTTCTCCGACTGGTCACATTCATTTTCTTTGCCCTAATTATTAGTGTGATTGCAACTTCTCTTCTAGTGCGAAGAGACACCAAGAAAATTGAAATATTAATTTCCTCTGCCAAAGAAATTTCCCTTGGTAGAACTGACTTGGATATTCCACACGTCAAAGGAAATTCTGAGGTGGATCAACTCTCAGATTCCCTCCGGCGGATGGTTATAGCCCTGAGGCGAACGGCTGAAATCGAGGAGCTTTCTGCCAAGCGGATGCAGGAGTTTTTGGGAGACGCATCCCACGAATTGCGTACTCCCCTTACGGTCATAAAAGGCTATGTAGAGCTCCTTTCGGGCTCATTGATGGCCGCACCCGAGCGGAGAGCACGTGCCTTTAGCCGTGTAAATTCGGAAATAGTGAGGATGGA
>JACPZY010000007.1 GCA_016195215.1 Actinomycetota bacterium
AAATGTCACGATTTTGAGGGGTGGAAATGTCACGAGTTTCGGAAATTTCCGGTAGTCGTTCGGATTTCGTGACAAAACGGGAGAGAATTCTATTGGCTAATTTCTTGAGAAGAAACACAGGCATTTACTTTCCCTTCTTTTCTACCACCAGAGGTTCCACGTCCGCTCTTACCGCCTTCACTTCCCAGAAAAATTGCTGGCTGGCGTTTCCGGAGTCTGCTTTCACCGTAAACCTGCCTCCCGTGACCTCTCCGTCCACATACAGGGGGCTCCAGCCGTTTTTTGCGGTCAACTGGACGGTTCTACCTTCTTTTCTGGTTAAGGCTTCAAAATAGTCTGGTAGAATAACGACCGCTTTACCATTTGTTAGCCGCGCTTCTCCTCTGTAAAAGACTGCTACCTCCGGTCCTTCGACCGTAGAATGAATCAGTTTCATGCCGGGTTTTGTCGGATGATCAATCTCAAAATTCTTGGTGGTTCCGGTGATGGTCCCAACTACTTGCAATGCAGTGGAGGGGCTCGTCGTCCCGATGCCGACGTTGCCGCCCTGACCTTTTATTCGCATTTTTTCTGTAAGGCCGCTGTTACTTCTAGTGTAGAATGCTAGATATGCATCTGTACTATCAGCATTATTTGTCCATGCAGATAAAATTTGCGCATTCGCTTCAGCGTTACTGCTAGTCTGCCCGACGAATGAAATATATGGCCCCATATCTTTCCAGGTTGTATTGGGAAGGATTTGAGAAACTTTCAATACCTCAAGGTTCCCTGATCCTGTATTTTCTGCAAAAATCTGTCTTTCGGTACCACTACTCTGGACAGCGAGGTGCGACCCAGGGCTCGTCGTCCCGATGCCGACGTTGCCGGTGGTGTCCTGGAGGGTCAGCCCCGTAGCCCAGGTGTCCAGGCCGGATTTGTACTGGAGCGAGAGCGGTCCGAAGGCTGAGCGGATGGTTTTGGTATTGCCCAGGGCGATATTGCCGGATACAGTCGCATCCCCTGCCGTCACCAGGGCGTTGCCTGTGGCGGCCGGATCCAGGAAGTAGGAGGAGTTGGCGCTGTCCACAAGCTTCTGTGCCGTGACGACGCCCAGAGTGGAAGAGCCTCCTACGGATTGGTCGACGGTGACATCTCCCACGGTGGCCTGGGCAGGAGGGGGAGCAATACTACCAATACTACCAATGAACACACCGAGGAGCAGGACCAGGAAAAGACCGGTTAAAAGAACGAAGATGGATTCCCGCTTTCGCGGGAATGACACGAGAGGGGTACGTTGTGAGATTATTTTGTGCATTGTTTTGTTATATCTCCGCACTGGTCCAGACAGCGGTTGTCTGCGTAGGTGACGGTGCAGTACTTTGCGCGCGCGGCATCGCTGTACACATTGCAGTCTCCCTCGGCAGAGCAGGCATAGCTCCCCTGCCCGGTGGGGCGGGGAGTAGGGGTGTCTGGCGGAGCCAGATCCTGTCCAGCGGAGCCCGATCCCGCTTCGCGGGACTTCGCAGGAGGAGAGAAGCGCGGGGCAGGGGTAGGTATGCGTCCTTGACTCTCGCCTTGGAAGCCCCCAAACCCCGCGCCCGACGTGACTACCTCCTGAAGCATCTTTGGAGGGGAGAATACAGCACCGCTTTTTCCGTACTGATAGACCCAGAGGTTAAAACCGGCGTAGAGGAGGATGCCGATGAGGATAAACACACCGAAGAGGATTTTATGCCGACGGGGGACACCAGGGGAGCTATCTACTCTCTCTCTCTCTCTCTCTCTCTCTCAACAAGCGGCGGGACCGGAGTATCCATAAGGATTGGCCTCTTTTTCTACTATGCCATATCAGGAGGAAAAGTCAAGAGAGATCGGTGCAAAGCATCGAATATTTGCAATGGAGTTATTGTTGAGCGTATACTTAGAGTTAGTCTAAGGAGGCCACTATGAAAACACGCGCGATATTTTTTATTCTTGCATTGTTGTTCCTCGTTGTTTCCTCTCCCGGCCTCTCATTTGCCGTAACGAGCCCCAAGCCACAACCCACGGTAACCCTGACCAGTGAGCCGGTGGGGAAAGCCGGTGTACCCATGGAGAAAAAGCCGGAGTACTTACTCCCGTTTCCAGGGATACTTCCAGACCATCCACTCTATTTCCTCAAGCAAATTCGCGATGGGATTCTGGACCGTCTGATTGTGGATCCCTTGCGCAAAGCCGAGTTTCATGTGCTTCAGGCGGATAAGCGCCTGGCGATGGGCAAGCTTCTCGTCGAGCAGGGGAAAGGGGCGCTAGGAGAGACGACGATTTCCAAAGGCGAGAAGTATCTGGAGCGCGCCGCGCGCGGCCTCTTGGCCTTCAAGTCCACGGGTCGGCCCGTGCCGGCGAGCCTCATTGATCTCTTAACGCGATCGACCCAGAAGCACGTCGAGATATTGATCCAGCTCATTGCCAAAACCACCGGCGCCGAGCAGGCGGGGATCCAGGGGTCACTGGAGTTTGTCCAAAAGCTCCAGGGCGAAGTGGAGAAGCTGATGTAAAAATGTCGCATGTATCAAGTGTCAAGTATCAAGCAAGATGGGAATAAAATATAACATTGAACAATTTTTGTTTTAATTGTTTTTCATGACACACGACACCTGATACTTGACACGTTTTAACCCCGTACTTTTTCCTCAAGAAGGTACCTCTCGAAGCTAGCATTAAATATTGACTAGTTTTGATCTAGAAGTTGCCAGTTG
>JACPZY010000193.1 GCA_016195215.1 Actinomycetota bacterium
ACTCCAAGGGCGCCAAGACCGAACCAACCGCCGGTATTGCCGAGCCAATAGAACAAACCCGTCACCGGGTTCGCGCCGTCAACGAGAGAGGAGATGGTTCCGCCAGTTGTGTTCTTGAATCCAGACTCAACTGCTACCGAGGTGAGAGTTGGTCCAATTGCAGTGGCGATGAATAAGCCACCACCAATTGCGATCGCTCCTCCCACAACGGCGCGGATGATGTTTCCACGGAAAATTGGAACCATCAGTGCGACGATGAATGGAATGGTTGCTAGATCGACAAGGGGCAGGACCTTGTTTCCAGCGGGCGCAAGCGCGATTGCGGTCAATAATGTTACGGGGACCAGAATCAGAGAGGTTGCGATAACGGCAGGTTGTCCAATTACCACCGCCGAATCCAAACCGATGTAGAACTTACGGCCTGGGAAGCGCTTCTGCACGAAATTGCGGGCAGCTTCTGAGATCGGGATCAGGCCTTCCATCAAAATTGCAACCATTCTCGGAAGGAGCAACATGACTGCTGCCAGATTGATACCTAGGCCGAGAATTTTGATGATGTCAGCGCGCGGATTGCTTAATCCATAACCTGCAATTCCGAGAAGCAATCCGATGCCCAGGCCTAGCATCATGGATTCACCAAAAATTCCAAAGCGCTTCTGAATCGAATCTGGGTCTGCTTTGAGATTTCTAAATCCTGGGATGCGGTCGAAGACCCAGTTCATAGGGAATGCTAGGAGGGCATACGGGGCAGAAGTCCCGTGTGGAAATGATATATCCGGGTAATCGTAATGCGCTTGAATACGTGGTGCTGCCCAGTCAGCCAGAGCAAGGTTAAGGATCATCGCAATGCCTGCGGTTACGATTCCCTTGGCATAACTATGGGTGATACTTGCGACTAAGCCACCGACGAATGCGAAGTGCCAGTAGTTCCAAAGGTCAATGTCAAATGTCTTTGTAAGTCCCAGAAAGAGTAGAGCTATATTGAGTAAGAGGGCGAGCGGGATGATAACGGCGCCCACTTTAGATCCGAAGGCAATCGCGGCACTGGCTGGCCAGCCGACATCGACGATACTGAGGTTGACATTAAATCGACGCACTAGTCCCTCTGCGGCTGGACCTACTTGGCCGAAGAGAAGTCCGATAATGAGGTTAATGCCAATAAAACCAATGCCGACCATGACGCCTGCGCGGAAAGCTCGCGGTATCTTTTCACCGAGTGCGACGCCAAAGAGGGTAATAAGAATTGGAAGAGCTATAGATGCTCCAAGATCAAGAAAGAGTTTACTTATTGCTTCGAGAGTTCCGTTCATAGTTTTCTCCTCGTAAATTCGTCCGCTAACGGGAAATTCGAGTTAGCTCAAAGCTTGCGCGATCTTCTCAAGAGTTGCTTCAACACCGACTCCGGTTAAGAAAGGCAAACCTTGGATGACAGGGATGTTTACCTTTGATGGGATGGGAGTTGTAGCAACGATGAGGTCGTAACCTTCGATTCCCCGCACGATATCCATGACTTTGCCTTGGGATACTTCGACGGGAATCTTCCTAGATGCACAAAATTCACGAATTTTAATTGCGACAACAGTTGAGGTAGCAATTCCCGTCCCACAGATCACCAAGACTTTTTTTGCCATCGAAACCTCCGATACCATCGAATGGCCGGCGTGGGTTACGCTACTTTGCATTGTATAACAAGGCCCTTGAGAGAAGGGCTATCCTGGACCTCATGTCGGTGACTCCAAGATTCTTAAGCGGATTTTGCGCGACCTCATTAGATGTAATTTCAGCAGCTGATGCTTTAGGAAAGATCGCTACTTGCGGGTACCAGTTGGATTTGGTGGAGCAATCCTGGCTCGCTGCGGTGGTGGATAGGGAGAAAGAGTTTCCGACGGGCCTGCCCACACCCATTCCGGTGGCAATTCCGCATACAGATTCAAAGTACGTGAAAGCCAGCGGGATTGGATACTTTCGGTTAGCCCAGCCGGTCACTTTTGGCGAGATGGGATCGACTGACAGCACGGTAGAAGTTTCCATCATCATTCCACTTCTCATTACCGACCCGAAGGCACAAGTTGATCTCTTGATGTCGGTGGTAACTGCAGTGCAAGATATCGATTTTATGAAGAAGTTAATGGATAGTGATAATCCTGAAGAGATAGAAAATCTTTTAAACTCTAGACTGCAATCTGGAAGTTAACACCAAGAGATAACCAATGGTGACTAGAGGGTGACCGCGACAATTAACGTGAACCCGATTGCTAGCGGGAGAGTTTTAAGAAGCCCGTGAGTCGTCGCGAGGAGAGCGTCTGACCCAGAGCGCCGGTGGTTGGAGGATCCAAGTACTGAAATTATTACTGGGTATGTCGAGAGGGCGCCTGATATTCGAGCCCCTAATGCATCTGCAAGCCCAGTCAGAATGAGAATGAGCCCAACCGAGGCGAGCATCCGCACCGGCAACTCCCAGCGTGGCCGCTCACTCTCCATGGGTGGGGATGAGTATTTGGGCCAGAACTTCATCGCACCCGCCCATGTGAGCGTAAGGAGGATGAGGGTGAGAGGTAGGGATATTGCGAAACTGGAGAGAAAGAATCCGAGCAGTAGATTGAGGAGAGTGGCAGTTGCCAGGGCAGGAGCCCAAGCCATAAGAAGGGCCGTCTTTGAGTAACTCCAGAGGAATGTCATAAGGACTATCTGGCCCATTAGGACGCCGTGTGCCGCGGCAGCGGCGTAGGTTCTACCTTCTTGGAGATAAATGATTAATAAGAACGGCCCAGTAATGATCGGAAAGCCCAGAAGTTTTCCGCCGATTCCATGACCCCAGCGCTTCTGTATGTAGCTGATGAGAAGTACGAAGGCGGGAATAAGGAAGAGTTTGAGTGCGAGAAGCGTATTCACTCTATGGGGCCACAATTACTTTTCTTGAAGTTGTTATCTCTTCAATGAAATCCAGATCGACGGCAACACCGATGCCGGGCTCAGTGGGAACGCGCAGGCGGCCATTTTCCATCACAAAGGGCGTCGTGATGTCGCGGTGGTAATAACGGGAAGAGGCGCTCGTGTCTCCAGGAAGTGTGAATCCAGGAAGTGCTGCGAGAGCAATGTTTGCTGCTCTACCAATTCCGGTCTCTAGCATTCCACCGCACCAGACAGGGATATTGCTCTCAACGCAGAGGTCATGAATTTTCACGGATTCCAGATATCCACCGACGCGGCCTGGTTTGATATTGATAATTGTTGTTGCTTTCAACGCCAGCGCATCTCTCGCTGATTCAAGTGAAGTAATCGACTCATCCAGACAGATCGGCGTTGCAATTTCCTTAGCCAACATTGCGTGGCCCAGTACATCGTGTTCATTCAGGGGTTGTTCAATAAGGAGAAGGCTAAATGGATCGAGTTTCTTGAGATGGGCGCTATCTGCCCGCGTGTACGCCTGGTTTGCATCGACCTGCAGAGGAATATCCGGCCACATCTCTCGGATGATGCCGACGGGTTCAATATCCCAGCCTGGCTCAATCTTTAATTTAATCCTGCGGTACCCCTCAGAGATGTAGAGAGAGACTTCTTCCACTAATTTCTCGATTGTCGGCGTGATGCCCACGGAGACACCGCAGTCGACTTCCTCGCGCGTTGAACCTAAATAGGATCCAAAGGAGATGCCTTCTAACTTCAATTGTGCATCCAATATCGCGCTCTCAATCGCGGCTTTCGACATCTGGTGGCCGAGGAATGGCCTCATTACATCCGCAACCTCCTCCGCGCGGATATCGCCGAATTCGAAAATTTTCGGGAGAAGAAAACGTTCCATCACATCTTGGCTAGCGTGGGTATATTCGGGGGAGTAAAGCGGCTCGGACATCGCAACGCACTCCGACCATCCTTCGGATCCTTCATTGGTGTTTATTTTCAGCAAGAGGAGTTCGCGTTCGTACTGAGTTCCGAAAGAGGTGCGGAACGGTCTTACGAGAGGTAATTTGATGATCCGCAGTTCGACATTCTTGATCCGCATTTACTTCACCCTTGTGTTTCTCTTGTCACTACATACGCGCCGTCGTGTGTAAAGCCAGATATATGCCAGCCAGCATCTAGTCGAGGAAGAAGTTCTGCTCGCAATGCGAGTCGCCATTCCAGTGCAAGTGCACGATCCTGAGATCGGATTTCGATAATGTCACTTGGTAGGTAGCAGAGCATTTGCGCAGTTTGTAATTCCACTCCATGTTGGATCGGTTTGCCCTCCTTATTCGAGAGCGCCACGTGAATTCCATCTGGTAATTTTTCTAGATTTTTGAATTTTGCTGCAGCCAGAGTTGATTCCGAGAGAAGGTCCCATCTCGCCATTGCCCGGTCCGTTGGATCACCTACATTGAGAGCGTCGGGAAGATCACCGTAAAAGTCAGGGAAATAATCAAAGACCTGCACCCCCAATTTGACGAGATTGAGTCGCGCGTTCCGTCTTACCAACGGATCGAATGTCCACGTAATTACTCCGTATCCATGCTCGAGTGCCCACGCCCGCTGGTGCCATTTGAGGGTGCTGCCGATACTTCGATCCCGAAAATTCTCCTTTACTGCCGCCATATGCGAATGGAGGTGGAGACGGCCCTCCTCATCGACGCTCGGAAAAGCAAATGCCGCGCCAACGACTTGGCCTTCAACAAAAACCCCGGAAAGGTATGTCCCGTTATGCACCATCGCCTGCAATAGATTGGCAGTTATCTGTGTGCCTTCATCGGTGGGCCAGACTTCATCGAAAATTTCACGCGCGTAGTTCTGCTCTGCCACTCCAACGAGAACTCTGATTTCCACCTCGGATTTCGCGATCCGTTCTTCCGCGTCCCGCTTCGCGGTGGCAATCACTTCTGGTGTAATCTCGATCGGAGTAAGCACAGTGCCAGCCTAGAACAGCCCGAGACAATCTGGGCAAGACATTCCAGTTTGCGCGGTTTAGGCTACCCATTATGAGAGCAATCAAAGTTGAGCATTTCGGTGGCCCAGAAGTCATGGAGTATGTCGAACTCCCCGATCCTATTCCTACCGAGAGGCAAGAACTGATTTCGGTCACTTCTATCGGGGTCAACTACGCAGACACCCATCAGATCGAAAATAGTTATCGCGTTCCGCAGACCCTTCCTCTTTATCCCGGTCTTGAGGTTGTGGGAACTACATCTTCTGGAAAGCGAGTTCTCGCATCAGTCTCGGGTGGATATGCACAGAAGGCGGTTGCTGATCGAGATTACATTGTCGAGATACCAGATGGAGTAAGTGACGAGCAGGCTCTGGCAATGTTGGTACAGGGATCGACCGCATGGCATATTTTAAGAACTGTCGGACATATCAAAGCTGGTGACTCTGTCGTCATTCATGCCGCAGCTGGCGGAGTGGGCACCGTTTCGATTCAACTGGCAAAAATGTGGGGCGGCAGAGTGATTGCCGTGACCTCTGCGGGGGAGAAAGCAGACCTTGCCAGATCGTTGGGTGCCGACAAGTGGGTTGATGCAGATTCACCTGATCTAAGCGCTGCGCTCTTGGCGGCCAACGATGGAAAGCGCGTGGATATAGTTCTGGAGATGGTCGGCGGGAAGACCTTTGATGCCAGCCTTGCGGTTCTTGCTCCCTTTGGTCGGTTGGTGACATTTGGCTCCGCTTCGCGGGTTCCGGCAACACCGATTGCCCCGACCGCACTTCTGGCAGGAACGAAGACGGTGGCAGGTTTCTGGTTGGGCAACTGCTTTGGAGATAAGGCCCTGGTCAACGACGTCATTGTCGAACTCTTCACACTGATCCAGGCGGGCAAACTTCATCCTGTCGTCGGACCGATCTTTCCTCTGAGTCAGGCAACCCTGGCACTTCGCGAAGTTCTAGCCAGAAAAACAACGGGAAAGGTCACCCTCAATCCCGCACTTTAATCAGGTAATTTTCTGATTGATGCGGTCAACCTGTACGCTGACCCACATTCAGCGCCCCCCTAGCTCAGTCGGTAGAGCGTTTCCATGGTAAGGAAAAGGTCAACGGTTCGATTCCGTTGGGGGGCTCGGCGGGGTAGCTCAGCTTGGTAGAGCAAGCGGCTCATAATCGCTGTGTCGCCGGTTCAAATCCGGCCTCCGCTACTACCTCTTCTATGGGCAAAAGCACGGGCAATTTCACTACATGAGGGAGCGTCAGGTATCCTGACCCTCTTACATTGACGGATCAGGAACTAGGAGCAAGCCATGGCAAGCAAGAGTGCGGACGTCCGTCCCAAGATCACCATGGCCTGCATCGAGTGCAAAGAGCGGAATTACATCACCAAGAAAAACCGCCGGAATGATCCTGACCGCCTTGAGCTGAAGAAGTTCTGTACGCGTTGTAAGGCAGTAACACTCCACCGCGAAACTCGCTAATGCTCAATCCCGATTCCATCGGGCGCACGTTCCACGGTGCGGAGTTGGTCACGGTCAGAGCCGAAGAGATCGCGAATTTTGCTGCTGTCATCGGTGAGAGCGACCTGAGCGTC
>JACPZY010000184.1 GCA_016195215.1 Actinomycetota bacterium
ACTCTTCAATATTGAGAAGTAGATGGTGTCGCGCGAACTGCCATCTATGCGAACCTTGTGCGAACGAAGGATCCCTTCAAATTTGCCACCAATACGCTTGATTGCTTCTTGCGAACGCTTATTTTCAATGTCTGTCTTCAGAGCAACTCGAAGATAATCTTGAATTTCAAATGCCTCTGTAAGAAGTAGTAATTTTGATTCTGTATTTACGGCGGTTCGCCAATGTTGGCGGGAGTAGATAGTGCTGCCGATTTCTACCGCTCTATCCGCTCTAGAAATATCCATGTAGGAAGTGATTCCGATTGCCTTCCCGGAGTGAATATAAATCACGGCGTATGGCTCGCGTGTTCCGATCAAAAAATCCTTCAGCAGTTTCTCGACAAAAGTTCCCATCTCAACCAAAGTCGTCGGTGTCTCGGCCAACATCCATCGCCATGCTTCATCGTCATTTCCGAGTGCATCGAAAAGATCTGGAATGTGATGGGTTGCCAGTGGCTCTAGTCGAACCACACTCCCCACCAGAGTATTCATTCTCAGACGAAGTCCTTTACGACGATGGTCTGATTCCGTCCAGGTCCAACGCCTATAGCGCTCATTGGTGCACCAGAGATTCGCTCTAGAAACTTTACATAAGCCTGGGCATTCTCCGGCAAATCCGAAAGTGTGCGTGCACTAGAAATATCCTCGGTCCAACCAGGCAGATACTCATAGACTGGCTTTGCGTGGTGGAAATCTGATTGAGAAGAAGGCAACTCCTCCACACGTTTGCCGTCAATTTCATAAGCAACGCAGACTGGAATATTCTCCCAGCCTGTTAGGACATCTAGTTTTGTAAGGAAGAAGTCAGTGAGTCCGTTGACTCGAACGGCGTACCGCGCAATAGGTGCGTCATACCATCCACAACGGCGGGCGCGTCCGGTCGTTACTCCCACTTCGCCGCCAACGCTCCGTAATTTCTCACCATCTTCGTCAAGTAATTCGGTGGGGAATGGGCCAGAGCCAACTCTCGTTGTGTAAGCCTTTACAATGCCAATTACTTTTGTGACCTTTGTTGGTCCAATTCCTGAACCTGTGCAAGCGCCACCAGCAGTTGGATTGCTGGAAGTCACAAATGGATAGGTTCCGTGGTCGACGTCAAGGAGGGTGCCTTGAGATCCCTCAAGGAGAACATTTTTGCCCTCTTCTAAAGCCCTATTGAGAAGGAGTCCCGTATCAGTGACATAGGGGCGCAAAATTTCCGCATAAGCCAGGTACTCCGTGAGGACCTCATCGACTCCAATGCTTTTACGGTTGAAGACCTTGACGAGAATTTGATTTTTATCCCGAAGGGCGCTCTCAATTTTCTGACGGAGAATTGAAGGATCAAAAAGATCTTGAACACGGATTCCAATACGGTTGATCTTGTCTGCATAAGCAGGTCCGATACCTCGCCCCGTCGTACCGATTTTGGAATTGCCAAGAAAACGTTCGGTGACCTTGTCGATAGTTCGGTGATAAGGGGTAATCAAATGTGCATTTGCACTGATTACCAGTTTGGAACAATCAATTCCACGCTCAGTAAGACCTTCGATTTCCTGTAGAAGTACACCTGGATCAATCACCACTCCGTTACCGATCACTGGCACAACACCGGGACTCAAAATTCCAGAGGGAAGGAGGTGGAGTGCATACTTCTGATCACCTATGACCACTGTGTGCCCCGCGTTGTTGCCGCCCTGGTAGCGGACGACATAATCAACGCGGTCACCCAGAAGGTCGGTAGCTTTACCCTTGCCTTCATCGCCCCACTGCGCGCCCAGCAGAACTATGGCTGGCATAAGTAACGCCTTTCCTTAGAGGGTAGAGAAATTAAGCAAGTAGAGAAGTGCCTGACGAGCGAAGGTCATCACACGCATGTTGAACACGGGCAGCCATACCTGCTTCCGCTGCCTTGCCCCACGCACGTGGGTCGTACATCTTCTTATTTCCAACTTCGCCGTCGATCTTAAGGACGCCGTCGTAATTCTTCATCACGTGATCAACCATCGGGCGGGTGTATGCGTACTGAGTATCGGTATCGATATTCATCTTAATCACGCCGTAATCAAGGGCTTCGCGGATTTCGCTGAGAAGCGAGCCTGAACCACCATGGAAGACAAGATCAAAAGGCTTCGAACCGGATGCCAGACCCTTCTTGGCCGCAACCGCATCTTGCAATTCCTTGAGAATTTTGGGTTGCAGCACAACATTGCCGGGCTTGTAAACACCATGAACGTTTCCAAAGGTCGCTGCAAGCATGTAACGACCGCGTTCGCCCAGTCCGAGGGTTTCTGCAGTCAAAATCGCATCTTCTGGGGTGGAGTACAACTTGGCATCATGTTTTGCTTCAACGCCATCCTCTTCTCCGCCGACAACACCAATTTCCAACTCCATAATGGTTCTTGCAGCAACAGACTTCACAATGAGTTCGTCCGCAATCGTCATATTTTCTTTCATGGAAACCGCGGATCCATCCCACATGTGCGAATTAAATAATGGTGCCTTTCCGTCTCTGACCCGTTGAGCGCCGAAATCAAGAAGCGGGCGCATAAAGCCATCCAGTTTCTCCGCTGGGCAGTGATCAGTATGGAGAGCAATCTGAACGTTGTAATTCTTAGCCACAATATGCGCGAATTCAGCGAGGGCAACCGCCCCGTCGACCATCTTCTTGACCGTCGAACCAGATACAAACTCTGCCCCACCCCAAGAGAATTGGATGATCCCGTCAGATTGCGCCTCGGCAAAACCACGAAGGGCGGCAATAAGAGTGGAGGAAGATGAAACGTTGATGGCGGGATAAGCGAATGCGCCCTTTTTGGCGCGGTCTAGCATTTCTGAGTAAATCTCTGGACTTGCTATTGGCATTTCGACTCCAATGGTTGAGGCGAGTGTAATTCTCTCATCTAGCGCGCCATTGGGCCGATTGGAGGCTTACGCCCTATCCCACCACATCTAGCCCAGAAGGAAAAATCGCCATGCGGTGCAAGACCTTACAAGGAGGAATTGCGCCGCATGGCGATCACTACTCGGGCTTGGAGAGCCCCAGGCTTCAGTGCCCCAGGGTCTTAAGCATTTTTGTCAGAAGTGCTGCCAGCCCACTGATCAGGGCAGGATTGGCAAGAATCTTCAGAAAGATTGTAAGAAATCCGATCAGGCTCATATATTCCTTTCTCTCAGTTCTCTCTACCGTTCTGATATGTGAGACGGATATTCTCTTTGCAGAAGGAATCACTTCTCGCAACGCGTAACTGACTTGTGAGCAAGCGCGATCGGTGCATTGCTACCTAAGAGGGTCTTTCGGCGGTAATCTCCTCAGATTATGAGCGACGAGACACTTGAAAATTTACTAACCGAGACACGTACCTTCCAGCCGAGTTACGAATTTGCCGCAAACGCGAATGCCCAACCTTTTATCTATGCCCAGGCCAATAAGGACCGAGTCGCCTTCTGGGAGAGCCAGGCCGATGAACTGAAATGGGATAAACGCTGGAATCAGGCGTTGGATTGGCAACCCCCGTATGCCAAGTGGTTTATCGGCGGAACGCTCAATGCCTCAGTGAACTGTCTTGATCGTCACGTCGAAGCAGGTCGAGGAGATCGCGTCGCTTTTCATTTTGAAGGCGAGCCCGGCGATACCCGCACCATTACATATGCCGAACTCTTTACTGAGGTAAAGAAGGCGACCAATGCGCTCATCCAACTGGGAGTAAAGGCCGGAGATCGCGTCGCAATCTACATGCCAATGATCCCCGAGGCGGCGGTTGCCATGCTTGCCTGCGCCCGACTAGGGGCGCCACATTCGGTGGTATTTGGAGGATTCTCCTCAGAAGCACTTCTTTCAAGAATTAAGGACGCCGATGCAAGCCTTGTCATTACAACTGACGGAGGTTTCCGGAAGGGAAATGCATTTGCACTCAAACCTGCTGTCGACGAGGCACTACTCGGAGAAACAAATGTGAAGAAAGTCCTCGTCGTCAAGAGGACTGGGCAAGATGTTGCCTGGAACGATGAGCGCGACATCTGGTGGCACGACATTGTCGATGCTCAGAGCGAGGAGCACCTTCCTGAAAGTTTTGATAGCGAGCACCCGCTCTTTATCCTCTATACCTCCGGAACGACAGCCAAACCAAAGGGAATTTTCCATACCACGGGAGGCTATTTAACTCAGGTCGCCTTCACCCACAAGATGGTCTTCGATCTCAAACCTGAGACCGACGTCTTCTGGTGTACGGCGGATATCGGATGGGTTACTGGCCATTCGTATGTTGTTTACGGGCCTCTCATGAACGGCGCGACACAGGTGATGTACGAGGGCACACCCGATACTCCTTATAAGGGTCGTATTTTCGAATTAATAGCCAAATACAGAGTCTCCATTCTCTACACGGCGCCGACGCTCATCCGCACCTGGATGAAGTGGGGCGATGAGTTCCCGCAAGCCCATGACCTCTCCTCGTTGCGCTTGCTGGGGAGTGTCGGCGAACCAATTAACCCAGAAGCATGGATGTGGTACCACAACGTCATTGGCGGTGAACGCTGTCCCATCGTTGATACCTGGTGGCAGACAGAGACTGGTGCAATCATGATTTCACCCCTGCCTGGGATTACGGCGAGCAAGCCTGGTTCAGCAATGCGACCGCTGCCAGGTATCAGTGTGAAAGTGGTCAACGATAAGGCCGAATCTGTGGCAAACGGCCACGGTGGCTATCTCATTATTGATCAGCCGTGGCCATCAATGTTGCGCGGAATTTGGGGAGAGCCTGCACGGTATAGAGAGAATTACTGGTCCAAATTTGATGATCTCTATTTTGCAGGGGATGGGGCGAAACTGGATGATGACGGAGCCATCTGGCTCCTGGGTCGAGTCGACGATGTTATGAATGTATCCGGTCACCGCATTTCAACTACTGAAGTTGAATCTGCGCTGGTCTCTCACGACGCGGTAGCAGAAGCCGCAGTAGTTGGTGCATCTGATCCAATGACTGGGCAGGGAATTGTCGCCTTCGTCATTCTCCGCTCGGGAATTGCGCACGCCGAAGGCGATGAATTGATTCAGCAGTTACGCAATCATGTGGCGAAGGAGATCGGTCCCATTGCCAAGCCGCGACAGATCATTCTGGTTGCCGAACTTCCAAAAACTCGGAGCGGAAAAATTATGCGCCGTCTTCTTCAAGATGTAGCAGAGAATCGAGCGGTTGGAGATTCCACAACTCTCGCCGACCCAAATATTATGAAGTTGATCTCTGAAGGGCTCGAAAGCGCTAAATCTGAGGAATAGCCTTTAGGTTCTTTTCAATATTGATCCGAAGTTGAGTAACAAAGGCCGGCATCCGTTCGTTCAATTGTGGATAAATCGTGCTCTGATCGACCGCATTTCGCGCGGAACTCCAGGGTGACCAGAGAATCACGGTCATTACAAGGTACGAAATCAGAGCAACGCGCAGAACTTCCAAGACGACACCCGCGAGAGAGTCAATGAAACGAATTGGACCCCACAAGATTCTCGCTCTGAAGAAACTGGCCAACCCTCCAAGTATGCGGCGGCCCAATTCAGCCATAATAAATATTGCAAGGATTACTGCAACAAATCTGTTGATGGCACTTTGAACATTAGAAACAAATTGAAGTGCCAGCGCCAATCCCAACACGCCACCACCGATATAGCCAATTGCTGAAAAGAGGGTCCGCAAGAATCCTCTTCGGAATCCAGTAACGACTGAGAGGATGAGGAGAATTACCAGAACCACATCTACCAACATGGGGCTAACCTACGGTGATATTGAGGTACTTACTCACCAGATCTCGCAATTCCGCTTCATTACGAAGAACGCCGATCTTTTTATAGACGACCTTGCCAGTGCTATCGATGAACCAGGTCACGGGAACGCCCATTCCAAAGAAACCTCTGGTACGCCCATCTGGATCAATAAGGTTGGGCCAGGTCATACCGTTTCGCAGAATAAAATTCGTGGCATCTGCTCTCTTTGCCTCCTCCACGTTGACTCCAAGTAGCTCTATTCTGCCTTCTGCCTTTCCGTAAAAAGTTCGCAGGATTGGTACTTCATCCTTACAAGGTCCGCACCAAGAGCCCCACACATTGACGATCAATGGTCCTCGCAGTTGCGCGAGATGGATTGAGGATTTTCCATCAAGGCAAGGCAGTTCAATGCCACCGGAGGATTTCCCTAATGAAATGGAGTCGCAACCAACGACCTTTCCCAATTTGGGAATTGAGGCGGATTGAGAAGAGCACCCAGTCATCAATAATGAGGCAATTGCCACAATGGTGACGATCCGTAACCGATTCATCGAAAATCCGCATCTGATTTCACCAGTGCACGAGCACGCTCGGGATCCATTTCGCCAATACCTACTGATGGACAGATCTTGGCAACTGGACAGGCACCACATGCGGGTTTTCGTGAGTGACAAATTCGACGACCGTGCCAAATCATCCGCTGTGACAAGTTGGTCCATTCCTTCTGGGGTATGAGTGCGGCGACATCCCGTTCGACTTTCACGGGATCTTTTTCCTGGCTCCAGTGAAAGCGACGGCTTAAGCGCCCAAAGTGCGTATCAACGGTAATGCCTGGAATACCAAATGCATGGCCCAACACAACATTCGCCGTCTTGCGACCAACTCCTGGCAGAGTAATCAGCTCTTCCAGAGTGTGTGGCACCTTTCCTCCGAAATCCGATTCAATCTTTATAGCCAGACCATTTATATTCCGCGCCTTTGCTCGGAAAAATCCAGTTGAGTGAACCATCTCCTCAATATCGAGGAGATTGGCGTTAGCGAAGTCCCTCGCCGTTCGGTACCTCCGAAAGAGCGCGGGAGTCACCGTATTCACGCGCTTATCCGTGCACTGGGCAGAGAGAACCGTGGCCACCAGGAGCTGCAGAGGGCTCTTGAAATCGAGTTCGCAGTGCACATCTGGGTAGGTCCGGGAGAGGATCCGATAAATCGCGCGGGCGTTCTTCGCGGCTTGCGGATCGATTATCACCCGTCAGAGATTACGCGTCTTCGGGCAGAGGGTGAAACTTTGGCCGATTTCCTAGTAAAGTCCACCCGTGACTCAAGACGAAGCGATTGTTCGCCGCGCCCCATTATTTACTGCCCTTGATGACGCCTCAGCGGCATCTCTCCGCGCCACGATGGACACAGTGAGATTGCCAAAAGGTGCAACGCTCTTCTCTGAAGGCGATGAGGGGCATCATCTCTATGTAATTATCGAAGGCAAGTTGAAGCTGGGAACATCCAGCGGAGATGGCAGAGAGAATCTGCTCTCGATTCTTGGACCAGGTGAGATGTTCGGTGAACTCTCACTTTTCGACGCGGGCCCGCGCACCGCAACCGCGACTGCAGTGACAGATGTACGACTTCTTAGCTTAGGACACGATCAGGTCATTCCATGGGTTACCCAACATCCACAAGTTGCTCTAGATCTACTCGAACGATTGGCACAGCGGTTGCGACGTACCAATGAAGTAGTCGGCGACTTGGTCTTCTCTGATGTTCCCGGTCGTGTTGCAAAAGCACTCATCGACCTAGGCGAGCGCTTCGGTAAGGAGACAGATGAGGGTCTTTATGTACACCATGACCTCACGCAGGAAGAACTCGCACAACTAGTCGGTGCTTCTCGCGAAACGGTAAATAAGGCGCTCGCAGATTTCGCAAGTCGCAACTGGATCCGACTAGATGGGCGAGCAGTTCTGATTATCGACGTCGATCGATTGAACAAGCGCGGGCGTTAATTACCCACGCAGTTCAACGGTAAGTTCGACCTCTACGGGAGAATCCATCGGCAGCTCCGCAATTCCCACTGCAGAACGGGCGTGCTTTCCGGCTTCACCCCAAATATGCAGGAAGAGTTCACTCACTCCATTCACAACAGCTGGTTGATTAGTAAAGCCTGGCACTCCGTTTACATATCCAACGACGCGGACGATTTTCACAATGTCATCTACATTCGCAACCGTTTCGACCGCTCCTAAGCAATTAAGGGCGCAAATTTGCGCCAGGGCCTTCGCCTCTTCGACACTCACGGCGCCACCAACTTTCCCAGTAAGAGAAATCTTTCCGCCAACTAATGGCAGTTGCCCCGCCGTAAAAACAAGGTTTCCAGTGCGGACTGCTGGTTTCCCAGCCCTCTGAACCCCAATTATCGAGAATCTGCTTCGTGGCATGTATCAGCAACGGAACGGTTACGTATTCAAATTTCATTCCACACCTCTTCGGGTTTCTTCTCTAGTTTGCCATTTTTTAAGCGAGCGCCGCTTTTACTGCCGCAGAAACGGTACCGCCGTCTGCTTTACCTGCAATCTTAGGCGCAAGTACTTTCATCACGAGCCCCATACCTGCCGGACCAGATGCTCCCGTTTCTGCAATCGCCTCTGCGATCATCTCTCTCAATTTCTCGCCAGTTAGTTGCTCTGGAAGATACTTCGCAATGACCTCACCTTCAGATCTCTCAAGAGCTGCCTTCTCAGGGCGACCTCCTGCATCAAATGCTTCAGCAGCTTCACGCCGCTTCTTCGCTTCACGCGAGAGCACGGTAATTACCTCTGCATCAGTTAATTCGCGGGCGCTCTTTCCGGAAACTTCTTCATTGGTAATTGCAGTGAGAACCATACGGATCGTCCCGGACGCTAATTTATCTCGGGATCGGATTGCTTTGGTGAGGTCGTTTCGGAGTCGTTCTTTAAGTCCCATAGGGGTATCTTCTCATGACGAGGAAAAGGAGAGTGCAATGGGCTTTGTCGTGCGAGAGGCTGAAATGCCGATTCTTCCCACCGGGCGCAATCCCATTCGGATCCTTCATTTCTCAGATTTACACCTCACTCCTGATCGAAAACGGGAAATTGCCGATATTAAAAGTTTTGTTGGACTGGAACCAGATCTAGTCATCAGCACTGGTGATTTCCTCGGCTCGATAGATGCACTCCCTGTCGTCCTGGATGCCCTTGATGGGTTACTAGATCTTCCAGGCCTTTTTGTATTTGGTTCCAATGATTACTTCGCACCGCGGTTTAAAAATCCTTTCTCATATCTCACTCCTGATAATGGAAAGCGCCTCCATGGAGAACCCTTGCCATCACCTGAACTTGCCTCAAGTCTCACAAGTCGCGGTTGGCGCAATCTCAACTTTTCGCGCGCGCTATTGGCCATAAATGGGAGCCTCGTGGAGGCTCGCGGCACGGACGACGCCCATCTCAATCGAGACGATTATTCGCTTGTTGCAGGTAAACCCGATCCAAAGGCGGATATCGCATTCGGAGTCACACACGCGCCCTATCTTCGACTCCTTGATGCCATGCGCGATGATGATCTAGATGCGATATTCGCCGGACACACTCACGGCGGGCAGGTCCGCCTCCCGTGGATAGGCGGAAGTCGAGCGCTCGCAACCAATTGCGACCTTCCGACTTGGAGGGCGAGAGGTCTGACCCGTTTTGGACAGGAACCATGGCTTCATGTCTCTGCTGGGATGGGAACAAGTCCATATGCCCGTATACGCGTTGCTAGTCCGCCCGAGGTTTCACTCGTGACATTAACGCCGTCGGGTGTCGGCCCTTCCTCCGACTAGCGTTTTCCCACGCAATGTGTGAGTTCTTGACATCCAGGACATATGTCTCCAGACATAGAGGACGTTTTCTAAGTCTGGGGTGGGGTTATGTCACTAGCTCGCGTGGTGGTTACGGCAGTCATAGTGGAGGGTCGATCTAAGACCCAAGTTGCAAGG
>JACPZY010000207.1 GCA_016195215.1 Actinomycetota bacterium
ATTCAGTACTGCTTTAGGGTCTGAAAATGTTGCTGTCCCCACACTGACTCCACTTGCCCCTGCGAGAATCATTTCCAAGGCATCACGACCTGATCTCACTCCACCCATTCCTAAGATTGGAATTTTTGGGAGCGTTTGGTGAACTTGATAAATAGCCCGGACAGCAACTGGGCGAATTGCTGGACCAGATAGTCCACCGGTTTTGCCAGCAAGATGGGGTCTCATCGTTTCAGTATTAATTACCATTCCCAGAATTGTGTTGATGAGGGAGAGAGCATCTGCCCCAGCGCTGACGACTCCGCGGGCGATCTCGGCAATATCTGTCACATCCGGAGAGAGTTTTACGATAATCGGCAGTTCTCGCCCAAGTATCCGACGGACGCCCTCGACGACGGCTCTTGAGGCATCAGGATCGCAGGCAAAAACGAGACCGCGATTTTCAACATTGGGACAGGAGATATTTACCTCTACAGCCGCAATCCCGGGTACAGAGCGAAGTTTACGAGCGAGAACCGAGTATTCGTCCACATTCTCACCGGCAATGGAGACGATGATTCGAGCATTCTGAGAAATCAACCATGGAATATCGTTCTCAAGAAATGCGTCGATTCCTGGGCCCTGCAATCCGATTGAATTAAGCATCCCGCTGGGAGTTTCAGCCATACGCGGAGTTGGCCTGCCAGGACGAGCTTTGAGCATGATGGATTTTGTTACAACTGCGCCTATCTCTCGAAGTGAGAAGAATTGCGCCAGTTCACGCCCAGAACTTGCACAACCGCTTGCCGTAAAGAGTGGCGTGGGAAACCAGGCCGGTCCTAGCGTTGTCGAAAAATCAAACTGGCTCATAGTTAATTGGACACCTTTCCAACTAAATCCCACCGCACACTGGATCCATCCATTACCGGTCCTTCGATACAGGAACGGAGCATCGAAACAGTGCCGTCAGTGCTTTCGACTGGGAGTACACAGGTCATGCAGACACCAATCCCACAAGCCATTGATTCCTCAACTGCGCACTGATGGACAACGCCAGATATTCCGGCGATGGAGGAGATCGCCGATAACATTCCCATCGGTCCACATGAGTAGATAACGTCTACCTCGTTAATCAAGCCCGCAAGAGGATCGGTTACCTTTCCGAGAATCCCGGCACTTCCGTCTTCAGTGTAGATTTTCAGAGAATTGACCGATCGTTTGCCCTCTGTTGGCGCATAAATCTTGGCCGCCGAACTCGCACCCAAGATCATATCCACCTGACAACCGCGAGACTTAAGTACTTCGGCTAACCCGAATAGCGGCGCAGAACCATAGCCGCCGCCAATGAGTAAGGCTTGTACAGGTTCGGTAGGAATTCCGAAGGCACTACCGAGCGGAGCAATGATGTCGAGTTCGATTCCTTCCGCCTGGCTACACAGCCATCGACTTCCGGCACCCTGCGGGGCAATGATAAGTTCGATTGTCCCACCTGGATCTCCCCCATAATTGCTGCGCGGGGAAGTCCGAGAAATTGCAAATGCCCGTTGAAGAATTAGACCGGAATTTTCCCCACCGACTGCAATCGCAACGAAATTTCCTGGTCGGCAATAGGTCACCAGTTCACCGATATTGAGCAGTAACTGGTGATACTGACCAATCCGCTTATTACTCACTAGGGTGGCATTAAGCGACCTTGCATGACGATTGATTGAACTCATCATTATGCCAACCATTCCTGTAATGGCCTCACGCTGAACTCCCCTTTTTGAAGGGAATGAATTCCTTCAACTGCCGCGCTAAATCCAGCGGTCGTGGTGATACACGGGATCGAATTCTGTACTGCGGCAGTGCGGATCAACCATCCATCCTGACGGGTGCCTCTACCAACAGGCGTGTTGATGACAAGGGCGATGCTTCCTGAAGCGATGAGATCTACTGCTGTACCTTCACCGAATAATCCCGGACCCTCCGAATTCTTCCGAACGGTAGAAGTCGTAATGCCATTATCACCAAAATACTGCGCTGTACCCTCGGTTGCGATCAGTGCGAATCCCATGTCAACAAGCGCTCTGGCAGGTGCCAATCCTTGAGGTTTATCTTTATCGGCTAAGGAGATGAAAACTTTTCCAGATTTGGGAAGTGGACCGAAAGCGCTGATCTGGCTCTTGGAGTAACTTTCACCGAACGAGGCCGCAATTCCCATGACCTCTCCCGTGGAACGCATCTCGGGTCCAAGAACCGCATCAACACCTCGCCCATCGCTTCTTCTAAAGCGATTCCAAGGGAGCACTGCCTCTTTTACGGAAATTCCTCGAGCGCGTCCATCACCTTGAAGTGGAAGGAGTCCTTCTATTCGCAGAGACTCTATGGTGGCGCCCACGGCGATACGCGCAGCCGCCTTGGCGAGGGGCACACCTGTTGCTTTGCTGACGAAGGGAACGGTTCGTGATGCTCTGGGATTGGCCTCAAGAACATAAAGGACTTCATTGGCCAGGGCAAACTGAATGTTTATCAGCCCGAGTACCCCTACTCCGCGCGCAATCTTCTCGGTTGCCTTTCGAATCTCTTCATGCTGCTGGAGAGTAACTGTCATCGCTGGTATGACACACGCACTATCCCCCGAATGTATGCCGGCCTCTTCAATATGCTCCATGACCCCACCGAGGAAAAGCTCGTGTCCATCGAAGAGTGCATCTACATCGATCTCTATTGCCGAATCCAAGAAACGATCGACGAGTACTGGATGGTCTGGTGTGATATCAGTCGCTCGCGAAATGAAACCAGCGAGTGAGATGTCATCATAAACAATTTCCATTCCTCGTCCCCCGAGCACAAACGACGGACGGACGAGCACTGGGTATTCAATTCGATGGGCAATCTCCAGTGCTTCCTGTTGCGAGGAAGCCATTCCAAATTGAGGTGCTGTGAGTCCCTGCTCGTGGAGAAGTGCACCAAAGGCTCCGCGTTCCTCCGCCAGATTAATTGCTTCTGGACTTGTGCCGAGAATCTGCACCCCAGCATTTTTTAGAGCGGCCGCCAAGCCAAGGGGTGTCTGTCCTCCGAGTTGCGTTATCACTCCTAAGACGGGACCTGCTTGAGTTTCTGCATAGACAATTTCGAGAACGTCCTCCAATGTGAGAGGCTCAAAATAGAGTCGATCACTTGTGTCGTAATCGGTAGAGACTGTCTCGGGATTGCAGTTGATCATAATTGTCTCGTAATCCTGCTTGCCAAGTTCGAAAGAGGCGTGCACACAGGAGTAGTCGAATTCGATTCCTTGTCCGATTCTGTTAGGGCCACTTCCGAGAATAATCACAGCAGGCTTCGTTCGAGGGCGGACTTCCGTTTCTTCCTCGTAACTTGAGTAATGGTAGGGAGTGAAGGCTTCGAACTCCGCGGCACATGTATCAACGGTTTTATAGACAGGTCGGATATTGAGGTGCTGGCGTTGACGGCGGACTTCCTCTTCGGGAATTCCACGTAACTGGGCAATTTGCAGATCCGAGAAACCCATCTCTTTGGCCGATCTCAAGAGATCCGAGGTGAGTTCACCCGGCGTTGCAATCTCTGCTGCCTGAGCGTTAATCAGAGTAATTTGGGTCAAGTACCACTTGTCGATCTTTGTTGCTTTGTAGACCTCATCGACCGTCGCCCCGAACCAGAGGGCTTGCTGCACATCTTTGATTCGATATTCAGTAGGGACTTGCATAGAAGACAGGAGTGCCAATTTCACACTCTCTGGACGATCCACTGGCCAAGTGAAAGGGGCCTCTTTCCGCTCGAGTGAGCGGAGGGCTTTTTGGAGGGCCTCCGGGAAGCTGCGACCGATCGCCATTGCCTCGCCGACACTCTTCATGGTCGTAGTGAGCCGAGGATCAGCGTCGGGGAACTTCTCAAAGGCAAAACGCGGGACTTTCACGACCACATAGTCGAGAGTAGGTTCGAAAGATGCCGGTGTTACTTTTGTGATGTCATTCTCAATCTCGTCTAAGGTGTAACCAATCGCCAACTTGGTGGCAATCTTTGCAATCGGAAATCCGGTGGCTTTCGAGGCCAGCGCACTAGAACGTGAAACTCGAGGGTTCATCTCGATCACGATGACTCGGCCGGTGTCGGGATGAAGAGCGAATTGAATATTGCATCCGCCTGTGTCAACGCCTACTTCGCGGATGATCATCAACGATAAGTTACGAAGTCGTTGAAATTCAACATCCGTGAGGGTCATGGGTGGCGCGACGGTGATTGAGTCACCTGTATGAACACCCATAGGGTCAAGGTTCTCGATGCCACAAACGATCACAACGTTGTCATTGCGATCTCGCATGACTTCAAGTTCAAATTCTTTCCATCCAAGAATTGACTCCTCTAGCAAAACTTCAGATGTTGGGCTATGTCGAAGTCCCGCTCCAGCTATTTGCTCCAACTGCGTCGAATCAAAAGCGATCCCCGACCCTAAACCGCCCATCGTAAATGATGGTCTGACCACCACCGGGTAATTGAGCAAATCTGCCGCAATAAAACAATCTTCTATCGTGTGACAGATAACCGATTGCGCCGACTCTCCTCCAACCTTCTCGACAATGTCACGGAAGAGCTCGCGATTCTCTCCGCGCTGTATGGCATCCACGTCGGCACCTATGAGTTTGACTCCAGATTTCTTCAAAGTTCCACGCTCGTACAGTGCCATCGCCGCGTTCAGAGCCGTCTGCCCACCTAGTGTCGCCAGAAGGGCATCTGGCGACTCGCGTTCAATGATCCGTTCGAGGTATTCAGGAGTAATCGGTTCGATATAGGTAGCATCTGCAAATTCTGGGTCGGTCATGATTGTTGCTGGGTTGGAATTGACGAGAATGACACGTATGCCTTCAGCACGCAAGACTCGACAAGCTTGTGTCCCGGAGTAGTCAAATTCACAAGCCTGACCGATAACAATGGGCCCACTTCCGATGACTAGAACACTTCTAATTGTTGTATCCAAAGGCATCAGGCACCGACTCGTTTCCGCGACATCATTTCGATAAATCGATCAAAAAGATAAGCGGCATCATGAGGTCCAGCAGCAGCTTCGGGATGGTACTGGACACTAAAGGCTGGGGACTCCAACATCCGAATTCCTTCGACAACCCCGTCATTGAGACTAATGTGACTGACTTCCCCGGGACCGTAGACCGTTGTGAAGGTGTCATCTGTTGGCGCCCGAAGCGCAAACCCATGGTTATGTGCGGTGATCTCTACTTTACCCGTGGTCTTATCCATAACCGGTTGGTTAATTCCACGATGTCCAAACTGGAGTTTGTAGGTAGTAAAACCAAGGGCGCGTCCCAAGATCTGATGTCCAAAGCAAATTCCAAAAAGGGGAATCTCGGCAGTCAAGATAGAGCGGACCGTTTCAACTACGTCATTCATCGTTGCAGGATCACCCGGCCCATTGGAAAGAAATACGCCATCGGGTGACATTGATTGAATCGTCTCGAAAGTTGTGTCATGTGGGAGTACATGTACTTCCACTCCGCGCTCTGAAAGCAGTCGGGGGGTAGAGGATTTGATACCTAGGTCGATCGCCGCGACCGTGAACTGCTTCTCACCCTGGGCGGGAATTATGTATGGCTTGCGAGTTGAGACATCACTCGTCAAGTGTGCTCCTGTCATGGATGAACTCTTGCGAACTTCAATGACCATCTCTTCTCGACTCAAATTGAGATTTGAGAATATTCCTACTCGCATCGCGCCACGATCGCGAAGATGGCGGGTGATCGCACGTGTATCCACTCCTTGAATGCAGATGACACCTTGCTTAATCAACTCATCTTCAAGGTTGCCGGTGCTCCGCCAATTGCTTGTAACAGTTGATGGATTTCGAACCGCGAACCCGGATACCCATATCTTGCTTGATTCAAAATCTTCTTGATTAATACCGGTATTGCCGATATGAGGGGCAGTCATTACTACAACTTGCTTGTGGTACGAAGGATCTGTCAACGTCTCCTGGTACCCAGTCATGCCCGTCGCAAAGACGGCTTCTCCAAAGGTCTTTCCGGGCGCACCCCAACTCTTTCCCTCAAAGATTCGCCCATCATCGAGAACGAGAAATGCTCTAAATGTCATACTTGACCCCGTTGATTTAATAGTAGAGAGTCGAGAACGGTGGGCTCGCCTCGGAAGAAGGTCGCAACGACCGACCCTGGGAACTCCATCCCGTGAAAGGGCGTGTTCCGACTTCGAGAAGTTCCCAGGTCTCTATCCACTTTCCAGCTCAGTGAAGGATTGACAATCGCCAAGTGAGCATTGGCACCCACTTCCAACTGCCGGCCGTGTCCCTCGTATCCCGCGATCCGGGCTGGCGCGTAGGACATCCGGTCGGCGAGGTCATTCCAACTCATGAGAGAAGTCTCCACCATGGTGGCCACAACGATAGAAAATGCGCTTTCCAAGCCAATCATTCCGAAAGCCGCCACCTGCCATTCGCACTCTTTGCTCTCGGCAGGATGTGGAGCGTGGTCAGTTGCCACAATGTCGATAGTTCCGTCGGCCAGTCCTTCGCGCAGTGCCATCACATCACTCTCTGTTCGTAGCGGAGGATTCACCTTATAAATCGGATCATAGGAAGTGGCATA
>JACPZY010000208.1 GCA_016195215.1 Actinomycetota bacterium
CAAGTGAAGTAATGAAATTACTTGTTGAGGCACTTCCCTCTGCTCCGAAAAGTAAAGGTGATGTTTTAGAAGTTCTCATCGATCATGAAATTGTGACCCAATCTCGCTGGGAACGGATCAATTCCGCAGAAGTTGCTAAGGGAGAACCTCTCGGGAAGCCACGAGTAAAGGCTGTAGATAAGCAGGAATTACTCCGTTTGGGCGGTCTATAAAAAGCGGGTAGGCTTCACTCGCTTTACTAGACACCAGCGCCCGTAGCTCAACGGATAGAGCATCTGACTACGGATCAGAAGGTTAGGGGTTCGAATCCCTTCGGGCGCACTTAGAGAACGGTTGGAGGCTTGATCAATTCGATGTTTCGATTGCATCCAAATCGATTAGCGACAGATTGCAGTTGTGAACTATTAGGGCGATCTTTCGAAATATTGTCCCACGCTGTAAGTGTTAAACAAAGCATCGAGATTTGATATCCAAGTGAAACCTGCGCAGATGTGTAGTTCGCTTCTTTAAGAAAAGCATATCCAATGGGGTTTTCGGAAGTTATGTCGACTTCATGCAGATAAGGATCCAGAAGTGCAAGACCGGCATGGGAAACCTGCGATAAAATTCTATAGTGGACATATAGATCTTTCCCACCAACAATTTGGTTGCAACGTTGCTCGAATTTTCCTGCTGGTGCGGACTCATACTTTGCAAGATCTCGAACGCTTTCAGTCGCCTCAATAACCATTTGCTCATCTCCAATGCCAGCATCTTGAAACATTGATTCAAGGATTAGGCGACGTTGACGAGCACCTTCGTGGTTTGCGGCATTTCCTGCGTTGGGGGCTACCGAGAACCAAGCGGCAGTGATTCCACATTCCATGGTCAAACGAATTAGAGGTGCCGCTTGTATGAACATGCCGTGTTCGGCAAGTAATACGATGGATTTCGTGAGCGCAACCGCATGCTCGGCCAGCACTCGAATTGCCACTCCAGTCAGCGGGCTTTCTTCGATCAACGGGACAGTGACAAATTCCTCTCCGTCATCCCAAATATCTATAAGATCTCGCAAGCCTTCAATCGACTGCGCGACAGTTGGAACTTGTTCGATTCGATCTGTATTAGTCATCTGATGACATTAGGGCGTTCCACTGACAGGAAGGAGGGAGGTGCGCTCGATTTTTCGCCTATCTCTGTGCCACCTTGGCGAAGTTAGGATCCCTAACGTGCCAACGTGAGGATCAAGTTTTGCTTCATGGGCGACCTATGACCTAAGACTAAACCTAGATGGCCGGTGCCCAGTTTCATCTCTTCAGGCGCAGTAATTCCGAAATTGGTGGGTCTCTCTCAGGTGTCTTCCCTATAAGAGTTTGTCCTCTACTATCCTCATTCCACCATGAGGTCTGAATTCACGATTCGAGATGCTGTAATTGAAGATGCACCAGCCATCGCGCGGGTCAATTATTTAACCCAGCGCCACGCCTTTCGAGGGTTAATTCCAAATTTAGAACTTGATTCTCTGGACGTAGAGTTTCTGACTGGACAATGGAATCAGAATCTGAGCCTTGCCAATCCAAGAAGCAGCACTTACGTTGTGATTAATGGTGAATCCCTCATCGCGTACTCGCGGTTCTATCCCAGTATTGATCCTGACGATGACCAAGACCGAGTGGCGACTATTGGATCCATGTACGTCAACCCTGATTTTCAAGGAATTGGGGTTGGTCGAGAATTGATGAAAACAGTGCTTAAAGCTGCTAAAGAACTTGCCTTCAGGGAAGCGACCCTCCATGTTCTAGTCGCAAACAAACGGGCTCGGGAATTTTATGAAAATTTGGGCTGGAAGCGGGATATGGAAGCGGATATTGGAGGATCGGGCGAGGCTACAGGTTCGAAGGTGAGGTATCGAAAGAGTCTTTTATAAACCCGATTCGTTCAAATATCCAGAACGCTTAATTACCGAACTTCAAAAGTGGATTCCCAGTGCCCAATTCCATCCCTTCGGGCGTACTTTTGACTCCTCTCTGTAACTTCAATTTCTGGCATACTTTTCCTAGCTTCGATTTGGCAGGCAATGGGACTCGGTCAACTAACGGGTCCCATTGCTATTCCACATCAGTAGATCTATCCACAAAACGTGTTCCTGCTTGGTCTCACATCGCGATTTGAATCGACACTCCTCTCGTGATGTGGGCGTGTTGTAATTGGCAGCATTTCTATTTTTGCCAAATCGAAAGTACGGGTTCGATCCCCCCGTCGCTCACACCACAGTCTTAACTTATCTTTGCTGATCTAGTGGCATCGATCAAAGAGCGAAAAAAGTTGAGCAGGGGTCTTAGGTGCAAACCTAGGACCCCTTCCTAATTCTTTTGACAACACCCTTCTAGACTGTCCATTAACCCAGCGACAGTCTGGATTCCCCGCGCCCAGTTTCATCCCTTCGGGCGCACGTCCTCGTCGAAGCCTTCGGGTATTGTCTTTCTCCCTTGGCTGCTTTACACATGACCAGTGACCAATTTGAATCAGGACAGGAAACGTCTAAAACTTCGGCGCGATGGAATCTGTTCCGTCTGTGGCGTTCCTCTACAAGCCGGAACCCTCGCGCTTTGGAGTGCCTCTCAAAAGGTTGTTTCATGTATTACTCACGCCGAAACGAGTATTTATATGGAAGAAAACTTGGAGTCAGAAGTCGCAACAGAACCACCGACAGAATCCGATAAGCCCGTAAGTCAAGGAACTGCCGGCGGTTCTGCGAGAGCCGAAAATGAACGTCGCGTTAAGCAACGAGAAGAAAGAGTTACAAAGAGGTTTCCTCGAGCCGGAAAATACATACTGGCGTTGACCGATGAGCCTCAAAGTACGCGAGCTTGGGAAGCTGGAGCAGAGGGAGAAGTGGCGATCGGAAAACTTCTTGATTCACTAGCAATCAAGTATGGCTTTCGGGTGTTACATGATCGGCTGATCCCTAAATCGCGCGCCAACATCGATCACATAGCGATCACTAGGTTTGGCATTTTTGTCATTGATGCGAAGAACTATCAAGGCGTGGTTAGGATAAAAGATAAAAGTGGGTTCTTTGAAAAGAGCGCCCCTGAATTGTGGGTGGGTAGGCGCAATTGCATGAAACTTGTGGAGGGAATGAATAAGCAGACCTCAATCGTGAAAGAAATCTTGAACCGTAATTCGATCGAAATGCCAGTGCAAGGAATATTAGCCTTTTATGCAGCCGATTGGGAAACCTTTAAGTTTTTGCGTAAACAAGAGGAAGTAGATGGAGTACTTATCAATAGTAAAGGCATAGAGTCCATTGTTTCTCGCGAAGGGACCTTTTCAGCTGCTGATGTGGATGCGGCCGTTAAACTTTTGGCCATCACGCTTGTCTCTGCGGCGTGACCTCGTTTCTGACTGCGGTCTAGGTGAGCAATAGAGTCGATTCCCAGTACCCAGTTTCATCCCCTCGGGTGCACAAAACCGAATATTTCGACTCGTTGTTAGACCCCGTTAAGCACGGCACAATAGGGCAAATGGGAATTGAACCTCAGATCCGTTACACGGTGCGCATTCTCCTTGTTGATGATTTGAATCGCATACTTCTGTATAAAGGGCAAGCATGAGCACTCTTAAATGGTTTGAGGCCGTGGTACCCGTGGGACTTGAAGTGAGACAGGTTTATGGATTTATATTCTCCACGGATGGACGAATCTTGGTTTTGGAAGATGAAGGAAAATTCAATTTGCCTGGCGGTAAGCCTGAAAATAATGAAAGCGTGGATGAAACACTTATCCGAGAAACCTTTGAAGAAGGTCAAACAAAAATCCACTCCAGGGGATACTTGGGATACCAACTCGTCGAGGGAATCGAGACATTCGCGCAGGTTCGATTGGTTGCTTCAATCGATCATTTTCTTCCAACGGATAAAGATCCAAGTACGGGGAGGCGGTACTGGAGGTTACTTGTGCCACCTACTGAATTGAACGAACTTTTGGGGTGGGGTGAATCAGGCAAAAGGCAGGTAGCAAGTGCTATTGCCAGCGCTTCAAGATTTGGTGTTCATTGGGATGGAACACCCCTCGCATATATCGAAACCAATTAGTTCAAACTTGGATTGGCAAGACCAATTCCCAGTGCCCAGTTTCATCCCATCAGTCGTGTATTACTGGACACCTAAAAGATGCTCAAGGGCCAACTGGTTCAATCTGACAAAACCGAACCCCTTACCATTGAAGTATTCACTCGTATTGAATTCCTCGAAAGAATCTCTGTCCGCAAGAAGTTCACGGTAGCTCTCACCTGGGTTCAAAGTTGGAGTGCAAATCTCGGAGACTCTTGAATTGAGTAATGCTTGTTTCACTACTGGATCTGATCGGAAGGCCTTCGAGCGCTCCTTCAAAATAAGGTAGTTTCTCATGTTTGCCCGCGCAGAGTCCCAAATTCCTTCGTAATCTTCAGTTCGGCTTGGTTTGTAATCGAAGTGCCGGGGACCGTGATAAGCAGCGGTGCCATTGGGACCGGAATTCTCTAAGAGATCTACCAGCGTGAAGGCATTCATAAGATCACCGTGGCCGAAGACCAGATCTTGGTCATATTTGATCCCACGCTGCCCGTTGAGATCAATGTGAAATAATTTCTTATGTTCAATAGCTTGCGCAATCCCCGCTGTGAAATTTAAGCCAGCCATTTGCTCGTGTCCGACTTCTGGGTTGACTCCAAAGAGAGCGGGGTTATCTAGGGTGTTAATGAAGGAAATTGCATGGCCAAGAGTTGGCAACAGTATGTCGCCTCGTGGCTCGTTCGGTTTTGGTTCAATTGCGAATCTAATGTTGTA
>JACPZY010000189.1 GCA_016195215.1 Actinomycetota bacterium
CGGCAATACCGAATGGATAGAGGATGTTGGCTGATGCACTTCTGAGCTCGTTACCTTCTGAGCTCGTGCCCCCACCAAGTACATTGAGATTTCCCGATGGTGCCGATTTTCGCATTGAGATCCCTTCTGTCGAAGGACCGAAAGTTCTGGCGGAAGTGGTCAAAGAGGCCAAGCACTATGGCTTGACCATCAATCGCGTTTCTCAAGGCAGTGGCGCAATGTTACATACCGAAGGCGAATTGCGAGAGATGTCGAAAATTGCTTCCGGTAACGGAATCGAAGTCTCACTCTTCATCGGTCCACGCGAAGAATGGGGCATAAATGCAATGTCTCGGAGTGTTGCAGCAGCCGCCCTTGGTGGTTCGGTTCGCGGGATGCGCCAACTTCGTTATGCAGTTGAAGATGCTTTACGAGCGATTGAATGCGGAATCCGTGGACTTCTGATTGCCGACCTTGGCCTGCTCCAAGTTCTGAGTGAGGCACGAACCGCAGGAAGGATCCCTTCTGAAGTAGTTTTTAAGGTCTCCGTGATGGAAGCACCTTCCAATCCTGCGACCTTGAAACTACTCGAGTCGATTGGAGGAGACACTTTCAACCTCCCTACAGATTTGTCACTGAATGAACTCAGTGAGATGCGTTCTGTGACAAAACTTCCCTTGGATCTCTACATCGAAGCACCCGACAATCTTGGCGGGGTAGTCCGCGGCAATGAATTGGCCGACCTCGTCGCTGCTGCTTCACCTCTGTATGTGAAGTTCGGCCTCCGTGATTCTCGTCCGTTGTATCCGTCAGGTCTTCACTTGGAGAACGAGGCCACCAACATTGCGCGAGAGAAAGTTCGTCGCGCCAGCATTTCCTTGGAATGGCTTAATCGCGATGGTCGTAACTTCACTCAATCTCAAACAGGCGCAGAGGGAATGGGCATTCCCCAACCATGAAATCGATGCACACAATTCCCAGCCGATCAAGGCTCCAATCTAGATTTCCTACGCCCTAGCTCATCCGAGATGCGTAGGTTTGTTCCACCGGTTGCGGGGAGGTTGTGATGACCTGCCGAGAACGGGCGGATCAAAGTTTAACAACAGCTACTAAAGGAGGAAGAATGCGTAGAAAAAGAATCCTCGCGAGCGCCTTGGCTATGGGCCTTGCCTTCGCGGGTATTGGAATAAACGCTTCAAGTGCTAGTGCCAGTGCGAAAACCACTCTCACCATTTGGCACAACTTGGGAGACACACAGAATGCAACGGCTGTTAAGGCACTTACTAACGCCTACGCAAAATTGAACCCAAACGTAACTTTTAATCTCGTTAGTCAACCGGCCGACAACTACTTCGCACTTTTGCAAGCTGCTGCCGTTTCCAAGAAGGGACCAGATTTGGCCCTGATGTGGACCGGCCTCTTTGCATTGCAATACAAGAGCTACCTGGCCAACCTCAAGGGAATTGTCCCAGCCGCGGCACTCGCTCGCGAAGGTTCCTTGAACTGGAGTTCACCAAACTTCGATGTCGCTAATGGCCCATATGTAATGCCATTTGATCGTCAGTTCTACATTGGTTTCTACAACAAGGCTGCCCTGAAGAAAGCGGGCGTTGCCGCGGTTCCAAGCACGTGGAACGAACTCTATGCCGCATGTTCAAAACTGAAGTCTGCTGGCTACACACCAATCGTCTACGGCAATGGTGGCCAGAGCCTGGGCGCTCTGTACTACCCATGGTATGACGCCAGCTATATCGCCATCGGGCAAGCATCCGTCTCCGGTCTTCGCGACCTCTACAGCGGAAAGAATCAGTGGAATTCAGCCGCAAACATCGACTCGTACACCAAGTACGCGGCCTTGAAGTCAAAGGGATGCACCAACGCGGATGTTCTCACCAAGACAAATAACCTCGATGACTTCCTTGCTGGTAAGGCTGCCATGATCATTGATGGAACCTGGGACACTAAGAAGTTCACCGACAAAATGGGAACCAACGTCGCAGCATTTGTTCCACCATTCTCCGACAAGCCAATCAAGGGCGTCGTTGAATTCGCCGGTCAAGGCCTCAGTCTTACCAACTATTCCAAGAACCAAAAAGCTGCTGCTGGCTTCTTGGAATTCATGACCACCAAGGATGCTGCAAAGATTGTGGATGGCGCGGGTCTCATCTCCAACGTCATTGGTTCAACCACATCTAATTCAGTCAACCAACAAATGTTGAACTTTGCCGCTAAGGGGGGTTATGCCCGTTACCCAATGCTCGACAATGTATTGCAAGGCGACATTGTGGACGCCGGTAATAAAATCCTTCCCTCCATCTTGGGTGGTAAGACGTCCGTAGCAAGCGGCTTGAAGCAGATGGCTCAGGTATGGGCCAAATTGTTACCAGCCAAGCGTGGCAATTCGTACAAGTAAGAAGGCAACACTTCTGAGCAGTTGAGCAGGAGAGCGAAGTACGC
>JACPZY010000192.1 GCA_016195215.1 Actinomycetota bacterium
CCCTGTGGAGGAGTTTAGGGCAAATTGACGGCCTCCATGAACTACAGTGAAAACCTCGGCTTATTCCGACTTTCGCTGTAAATATTTAATCCGCGCACGGTAATAAGCCCCGGATATGCCGCCAGGTGCGAACATGACGATGAAAATAAATATCATCCCCAGGATAAAAGCTGGTTCTGAAAGCGGTCCACTGATGAATTTGGGCAGTGACTCGAGTGCATCGCCATGATTGAGATCCTGTAAACGGGTACTTGCAACTGAGTAAATGATTCCTCCGATGACGGCGCCCCAACGTGTCCTTGGACCGCCAAGAATGACCATCAACAGGAGTGCGATCGTAGTCTCTGCACTCGCGTACCTTGGTGCGGCGTTGCCGCTGACCAGGAGCATCGCGGCACCAATTCCACTGGCAAGGACTGCAGAAATCACGAAGGCGAGTAGTTTGTAGATATTTGGGTTGAGTCCAAGGACAGAAGTCCGGACCTCATTTTCACGGAGCGCGGCAAAGACCCGTCCCGCGGAAGATTCAGTGATCCACCAAATAATCGCATAGACAGTAATAAGAACTGCAAGTGCCAACCAGAATAGATATTTGGTATTGATTACTCCGATAAATATGCCTGGGATTCTCTCGGCATTGATCGGCAGACCGTTCTCGCCATTTGTAAGGTTTCCAAAATTACGGCTGATGATGACGTGTCCTGCCTCACCAAAGGCGAGGGTAACCATGGCAAAGGTAATTCCCTTTGTCCGCAAGGAGGCCGAACCGATAAGTGTTGCGAGAACTCCGGTGAGAAAGACAGCTGCGGGCGCTGCCACAAAGAGCGACCAATGATTTGTATTAATGAAGATTGCTGTCAAATAGGCGCCAGATGCAAAGAAGATGGCATGGCCGAAGGAGAGTAGTCCCGTAAAGCCAAAAAGGAGGTCATATGTGAGCGCGAGTGCGCCATAAAGGAATGCAACCGCCAGGGTCTGTTGAATACCCGGTTCTCTCAAAATGCCAAAGGAAAGAAGTGGCCCGATAGCTACAAAGGCGAGAAGGAGCCCGAGGAGTGGACGAGAATATTTCCAACGTAGCATTTAACTCATCACCTTCCCCAGCAAGCCTTGAGGACGGGTGAGGAGCACGGCGGCCAGGAGAAAGACAACGACAAAGTCTCCCAATCCGGTGATGTAGTAATTTGCAAATTGATTGACGACGCCGATGAGTAACGCGGCAAGTGCGCTTCCTCCTAGCGAACCCATTCCACCGATTACAACGACGATAAATCCGTAGATGAGCCAAGACCCAGACATCAGTGGAGAGACCCCACTCTGGTAGACCCCGACGAGCACTCCGCCAACCCCCGCTGAGAATCCTCCAAGAAAGAAGACGGTACTAAAAGCGATACGGACATTTATTCCAAGCGCAGTGACCATCGCGCGGTTTTCGACACCGGCTCGAATAATCAGACCGATCCGGGTGAATTTCAGAATCGCGCTCAAGGCTAATAGAAGGAATAGGGCGACACCTATGTAGAGGAATCTATCCACCGGAATGCGGGCAGAACCAATAGTGAATGTGTTGATAAACCAGAGGGGGGTGGGTATTAGCCGTGGGTCATTCCTAAACCACCCACTCAGTACGGCGCCCACTACAAGTGCAACTCCAACCGTGACTAGAGCTTGGTCTATGTGGCGCTCGTAGAGTTTTCGAATGACTAGTTGCTCGACAATGAGAGCAAAAATTCCCGCCGCTATTCCACCAAAGAGCATCGCAGCAGTGAAAGTCCACATCGAAGGTGTTGTGAAAACTTGGGTTGAAATCCATAGACCCGCGAAGGCTCCGACAGTGAGAAAAGTTCCGTGAGCGAAGTTCAAGACTCCCATGAGACCGTAGATAAGCGAGAGCCCTGAAGCGATGAGAAAGTAAAGGGCGCCCAACCCAATGCCCGTGATAGTGATGAGGGTGAAGGTATCCATTTACTTGCGACCCCCACTTACGCCCAGCATCGAATGAACAAATTCCTCGTCCTGCAAGTGTTCTGGCCCGCCTTGGAAAACCACGCGTCCCTGTTCCATGACAACGATATGTTGGGCGATCTTTTTTACAAGGGCGAGGTTCTGCTCGACGAGCAACATGGTTGTTTCACCTGCCACCTTCATGAGGGAGTCGGCGACCTCAGCGATTAGCATTGGTGCCAGACCCTTTGTCGGTTCATCGATGAGGAGAATTTGGTTCTTATTCAGAAGGGCGCGAGCAATTGCAACCATCTGTTGCTGCCCGCCCGACAAGGTGCCGGCCCTCTGCGACCCTCGTGTGACTAATTCTGGAAATAGTGAGTAGACAAGGTCGTAATGAGGCTCTGAGCCACGCGCGGCTAGAGATAAATTCTCGGTGACGGTAAGAGATGCAAAGATATCTCGATCCTCGGGCACGTATCCAATACCAGCTTGTGCGATCTTGTAGGTCTGAACTCCGCTTATGGTCTGGTCATTTAAAGTGATTGATCCGGTGGATGTGACAAGTCCCATGATGGCCTTGAGCGTCGTCGTCTTACCCACGCCATTTCTTCCAAGGAGCGCCGTCACCATATTGTTTGGAACATCAAAATTTACGCCCTGCAAAATATGGGAACCGTTGAGCGTTACATGGAGCTCTTTTACGGTCAACGCGCTCATAGGCTGGCCCCAAGGTAGGCGGCTTGGACCGTCGGATTTGCGATCACTTTCTCAGGCGTGTCGCAGATGATGAGCTCGCCATAGTTGAGCACGGCGATGCGATCAGCAAGGCCCAAGATGACTTCCATATGGTGCTCAACAATGAGCACGGTTTTCTTATGCACTGTGGCGAGAGAGCGGATTATTTCAACGAGTGCTGGGACGTTCTCAACGCTTAACCCAGCCATCGGCTCGTCCAGCAGAATTAAATCTGCCTGCGAGGCAAGAATAATTGCTATCTCTAATCTCCTTTTATCGCCATGCGAAAGAGATCCCGCAATATGATGCATCTCTTTTCCAAGTCCAAGTTGTTGAAGTGATTCTTTGGCCAAATCAACTGCCTTAGAAAACTTGTAGGCATTTTTCGTAATATTCATTGAATGACCAAGAGCCGCTTGTGCTGCGATACGAACATTCTCAAGAAGAGTTAAATTGTTAAAGACACTCGATGTTTGAAAAGTACGAGCAATCCCCGCGCGGCCCCGCTGGTAAGGCGTTGAATTTGTGATCTCTCTGCCTCCGTAGTGGATTGTTCCGCGCGAGGCTGGAAGGAGACCGGAGAGCAGATTAAAGAGAGAGGTCTTGCCGGCACCGTTGGGTCCGATAATTCCAAGGGTTTCATTATGGTCGACGGAGAGTGTTATGCCATCAAGAATCTTGGCGCCGCCAATATTGAGGCTCAAGTCTGAGACAGATAGCGCCGACGCCATTTCACCCCTTAAGGAATATAAGCCTGAAAACGAATGAACTATATGGCAAATTTAAAGGAGCCTCTCGGTTTGACGCGGCGGGCCCCTCTAAATTCGCTAGCGATCTAAATTAATGAGCGACATTTCTTAGCGTTGAGACCAATACTGGCTTGTAACGGGCTCCATCTTTGACGAGCTTGACGATGAACATCGGCTGGATGAGTACATGGTCTGAGGCACGGACCTTCATGATTCCCTTCAACCCGATGAAGGTGAATCCTTCAAGGTTCTTAATTGCGGTATCAACATCGACGCCGGGATTGCCCTTGAGAGCCTGGACGATCATCTTTGCTGCGTTTACGCCATCAGATGTGAAGAGATCCTGCGACTTTCCTGTCTTCGCGTAATCCTTCGCGAGGGCGATGCTTGTGGGAGTCTTTACGACACCTGGGAAGTAACTGTTGGTCAAAATAGCACTGGCACCATCAAAGATGGTTCCGTAGATGTCATATGAGCCAACCCCAGCAAGACCCGTGATTGGACGAGTTTTTGCAAATACACCCTGCTGTCTCAGTGCTGTAAACATCGCACCTGCAGTGAGAGCATTTGACCAGGCTACGAAGATGTAGGCGCCGTTTGCGTCAGCAGCTTTCTTTGCAAATGGCGTGAAATCGGTGGCAGTTGTTGGAACCTTGATATCTTCCAAGATTGCACCCTTAGGAGCGAGGAAAAGTTTGGCGGCGCCCGAGTTACCCGCACCAAAAGCATTATCTTCAACGAAGAGAATTACTTTCTTGCCACTGATTGGCTTGATATTGCTGAGTGGAGCAAAATCTTGAAGTGATGTATTTCCAGAGCGGAATACATATTTGTTCGCTGCACTCGTGACTGCGTCATTCTTTGCAGGTCCTGAGATGTAGAGAACTTTATTCTGCTGGGCTAGAGGTCCAAGAGTAAGAGCCACTCCTGATGATGCGGTACCGACGATGATCTTTGTGCCATTGCCGACCATCTCCTTGAAGAAAGCGGTCGCGGCGGCAGGATCTGCTCCATCATCTTTCTTAGTTACAACGAGTTTGGAACCATTAACTTTCATGGTTCCGCCGGTGTAGTAACTAAGGCCCCACTCAAGGGCATCGTTGTAGGCATCACCGTAAGACTTCAGCGGACCAGAGTTTGAAGTGATAACCCCGATTTTTGTATCGGCCTTCGCAGCTTGTGCCGGCGCCGAAAAACCCGCGGGGACAACAAGTGCAAGGGCCAAGGCTGCAACGCCGCCTCGAAATATTCCATGGTGCTTGCGCATGCAAAATCTCCTTAAGGATTAGTGGTCACTCCCTGTGCGAGCAACCTCGTAGGAGTGTAGCCCTGAGATTTTGAAAAATTGGTAACGTTTTGATTACAACATCTATGGAAACGAAGGCACATATAGTTGCCTGGTGAAAGGATGTGAACGTGAAATCAGATTCCTATTTGCCTGAAGCCAAAATAACGGTACCAGTGGAAGGGGGCGATCTTGCCGTATTTCGCTATGGTCCCGAAGGTGGCAGACCAATACTTGCTATTCACGGAATTACCTCTACCAACCGCGCCTGGCAATGCTTTGCGAGGGCCGTGGCGCCTCACGGTTACACACTATATGCGGTAGACCTTCGCGGACGAGGAGATTCGAATTCTCTTCCTGGTCCTTTTGGTATGGCAGTTCACGCGCGCGACATGCTGACTGCCATTGACTCTTTAGGTTTAGCCAAAGTGGATGTTATTGGAGCTTCCATGGGTGGGTGGGTGGCCATTTCACTTTTGGGTCTTGCTCCAGAGAGAATTTCGCGAACTGTTCTGTGCGATGGTGGAATTATTTTGCCATTGCCTCCGCAGTTCTCAGTCGACGAAGTTATACCCATTGTCCTTGGACCGGCTCTGGCTCGATTGGGCATGCCTTTTGCCTCGTTTGAGGCATATCGTAATTTTTGGAAAACTCAGCCGGCATTTATCAAGGGTTGGAGTTCTAGCCTCGATGAGTACGTCGATTATGATCTCCGAGGCACGCCGCCCCTCATGTATGCCAGCACAAATAAGAAGGCGGTTTTGGAAGATGCAATTGATGAGTTCGGTAATGAATTTATCGAACATACCCTAAGGAATTTGACTGATGAAGTTCTGATGCTCCGCTCGGTCCGAGGGTTACAGAACGAAGAAACGCCACTTTATCCTGAGGCGATGCTTAAAGAGGTGTTAATTAATTACCCCAAAATAAAATTGGTTACTATGCCGGATACAAATCACTATGACATGCTGCTAGATCAGGAAAATGCGAATGCATGTGCCAAACTGATATATGGGGTTAGCACGGGAAGTGTTTGATGAAGAAGATCCTAGCCATCGTTATTATTGGGGTATTTTTCATCCCAATTTCTTTGGCGCAAGCTTCTCCAAAGTATGCTTTTCCAATTCAAGGGTGCTCCGTTAAATACGCACGTTCTCACCATAATTATCCCGCCACTGACATCCTGTCCAAGAAGGGCTGTCCTTATGTGGCGACTACCTCAGGTCTAGTAGATGAGGTGAGTAGAGTCGATAGATGGAATGGTAAAACTAATCTTGGTGCAGATCGCGGAGGCCTATTTGTCTCAATGATTGGTGACGATGGTGTTCGTTACTACGGATCGCATTTAAGCAAAGTTGCACCAGGAATCGAACCTGGTCTTCGAGTGGCTGCCGGAGATCTCTTGGGTTATATCGGAAACTCTGGAGATGCACGGGGAACTGCACCTCACGTTCACTATGGAATTTCCTGGCCGACACCTGCTGGGATCTGGTGGGTCCGTCGTGGCGAACTTTATCCATGGAGATATTTGGATTCGTGGAAAGTTGGAGAAGATTTATCCCCCGCCAAAGCCGTGATGGCTTTGGAGAAGAAAATAGGTTTTCTGCCCAAGCAGAAGGGCTATTAGTTATTCAATGAGAAAGGTCCCCGATTGCTCGAGGACCTTTCTGACTAAAGTGGTTAAAATTAGTTAGCGTTTACGGCGTCGGCCTGTGGACCCTTTGGACCCTGGACGACCTCGAACGAAACTGACTGACCCTCTTCAAGGGACTTGTAACCATTTCCTTGAATTGCTGAGTAATGAACAAATACATCTTGTCCGCCACCATCAACTGCAATGAAACCGAAACCCTTTTCAGAGTTGAACCACTTAACTGTGCCTGTTGCCATGTTTTGCTTTTCCTTCGATATATGTGGGGTGAGCGAGAATTCCTCGTTCACCAGTCTTCCTCTTGCGCCAGCGATACCGAGCAAAGCTTTAGGCCATGAAACGGGTACTGATTAAGCGTCCGACTATCTGTAAGGGTACTGGCACTCAGGCGGATTACCTAAAGTTTCCAGATACTCTCGCCTAACCCCACTAGCGCAAAGGGGCCTAAATACGGTAAAAATAGACATCGAATCGTACGTGGTGGGCTGGGGAAGGTCGCGCCAACGTTTACGAGGAGAGATATGGACCTATCTAAAGTACCCCTTACGGGCCCACGGGCCTTCACCCGGGGCTATCTCGTCATTCACTCTGCCCCATCCGCGCTCTGCCGCCATCTCGAATGGGCAGTTGCCAACCTTTTAGGGCACCCAGTCGAACTCACGTGGAGGCCCCAACCACTTCTCCTTGGCACTCACCGGAGCACATTTGAATGGCGAGATCGCGCCGGCATCGGCGCTGAGATGGCAAGTGCACTCAGGGGGTGGCATTACCTTCGCTATGAGGTTCGTGAAGAGTCCGCTGATAACTGCGTCCTTTACCGATACACGCCCAACTTAGGAATTCACCGCGCGGTGCTCGATGGCGCAGGTGCCGTCATGATTACTGAGAATCAAATTAGCAATGCGCTCGCACTTGATGACGAGTCGTTGCGCACCTCACTCCAACAAGCACTGGGCAGTGAATGGGACCTAGAGCTTGAACAATTTCGTCGCGTCGAAATGGATGAATTCTCACATGGTCGCGCCATTTCTTTTTAGTGCGCTAGTAGTAGCATCATATTTATGAGCGAGATGAAAGAAAGTCCGATTATCACAATTGAACGACGTAAAGCAGTCACGATTATTATTTCGGCAATCATCCTTTCGATTGCACTTGGTTATGGTTTGGTAAAAGTCGGTGCTGGCTTTGCCGCACGGACGACTGACGGAATAACTGTCACCGGTTCGGCGAAGGTTTCAGCGACTGCAGATAATGCAGTATGGACTCTCTCTGTGCAGGAATCTTCTCCCAAGGTTGCGGCAGCCGTGAAGCGAGTAGGAATAAGTGTGGAATCACTAAGCGCATATTTAATCAATGGCGGAATACCTGCTGAGGCCATTCAACTTGGACCAGTCTCGACCTACGCAAACCAGGAATATATAAACGGCAATCCTACGGGTCGCATTCTCTCGATCAACGCGAACCGTGATGTGACAGTGAGATCCAAGGATGTTCGCCTCATCGCCAAGTTGAGTCAGGCTATCGGCACGCTCTTACAGACGGGTGTGAACGTTAATAATTACGGGCCTCAGTATTATGTCTCGAGCCTTCCAACATTGCGGCCACAGTTATTGGAAGATGCGATGAAGGACGCGCAAGTGCGGGCGATCGCACTTACGAAGGCGGTTGGCGGAACAATTGGACCTGTCCTCAGCGTTCGAAGCGGTCCCTTCCAGGTGACGACACCCGATTCGACGACGACCTCTGATATTGGCGCTTACGACACAACAACGATCGAGAAGACCGTGACATCGACAGTGTCGGTTACTTTCAAGACGAAGAAATAATTAGAGAGGAATATTTCCATGGATTCCCCGGTGCTGCGGCGCGGTCTTGATTGCTCTGGCGATGATTTGGCGCGTCTTCATTGGGTCGATAATTTCATCGACAACCCCAATTTCAACTGCACGGGCAACTCCACCTGAAATTTGATCGTGCTTTGCTGCAAGTTCGAGCTCCATGTTCTCTCTCTGCTCCTCTGGCAGATCAGCAAGGAGTCTTCGGTGCAATACCCGCACCGCAGCGACGGCGCCCATCACTGAAACTTCCGCAGTTGGCCAGGCAAATACTTTTGTGGCTCCGAGGGATCTGGAGTTCATTGCTACATATGCTCCACCGTAGGCCCTGCGCGTGATGAGTGTGATTCGGGGGACCACTGCTTCACCAAAAGCATGAAGTAATTTCGCGCCACGCCTGACTGCGCCCTCCCACTCTTGACCGGCACCAGGCAGGAATCCAGGAACATCTACTACGACGACAAGTGGGATCCCGAAAGAATCGCAGGTGCGGACAAAGCGGGCCGCCTTCTCTGCTGCCGAAGAATCGAGCGCTGCACCTAAGTGAGCGGGATTGTTTGCAACTACACCGACGGTTCGCCCTCCGATGCGACCCAATTTTGTCACAATATTCGGAGCCCACATGGGAAGGAGTTCGATCTTTTCGCGATCCGCGTCAAATAAGGCGTCCACGAGGGGATGTACTTCGTACGTGCGCTTTTTAACATCGGGAACAAGTTGTCCGAGGTCGTGGTCCTCGAGAGGAAGAGCGACCTCACCCTGATCTGCGAAGAGAGATGTGAGCGCCCGGATTTCCTCGAACGCTTCATCCTCTGTTTGCGCAATCACATGTGCGACTCCGCTGTTCTTGCGATGCGCATCGGGTCCACCGAGTTTTGCCATATCAATAGTTTCGCCCGTAACACTCTTCACCACATCTGGCCCTGTTACAAAGATTCGACCTTCAGGTGCAAGTACAACGACATCAGTAAGTGCTGGACCGTATGCGCCACCGCCTGCAGTTGGCCCAAGCACCAAGGAAAGTTGTGGAATTTTTCCGCTGGCGGTGATCATTGATTGAAAAACTTCTCCGAATGCATTGAGCGAGAGAACTCCATCGCGCAAACGCGCGCCGCCGGAGTGCCAGATTCCAATAACAGGAATCCGTGCAGCCATCGCTGCGTTATAAGCAATGACGATTACCTTCGCGCCTTCTGGACCAAGAGCACCACTCTGTATCGTGGCATCGGATGCAAAGATCAGGACAGGTTTTCCAGATACCGTTGCAGTTGCCGCCAGCATTCCTGATTGATCGCGCGGGGTAATGAGAGTGAGCGAACCTGGATCAGCTAGTCGCGCCATCCGTACTTCTGGGTCGCGTGGGTTACGTTCAGTTGCCATTGCTGCAAATACTCATTTAATAGGAACTAAAGGCGAGGACGACATTATGTCCGCCAAATCCAAATGAATCATTGAGCGCCGCAATATCGCCCGAAGGTAATGCCCGTGGTTTATCGCGAACCACATTAATAGTGACGGCAGGGTCTAAATTCTCGATATTCGTTGTGGGGGGAGCAATTCGCTCCTGCAGGGCCTTCACAATAAAGACTGATTCGATTGCGCCAGCCCCACCAAGAAGGTGGCCTGTCATTGATTTTGTGGCGGAAACCGCGACCTGGTCGGCGTCGACCCCTAGAGCTAAGCGAAGCGCATTGGCTTCAGCGATGTCGCCGACGGGGGTGGAAGTCGCGTGCGCGTTGAGGTGAACAATATCGCGCGTTGTAAGTCCGGCATCGCGCAGCGCGAAGGCGATTGCACGCTGCACTCCAGCACCATCGGGATCGGGAGCGGCAATGTGATAGCCATCCGATGTCAACCCCTGGCCTGAAAGTTCAGCATAAATCTTTGCTCCCCGCGCTTTCGCGTGCTCTAACTCTTCAAGAATAAGCACTCCGCCACCTTCACCGAGGACAAATCCATCACGATTGAGATCGTAAGGACGAGATGCGGTGGTGGGATCATCGTTACGAGTTGAGAGTGCTTTCATCGCGGCAAACCCCGCCATCGGCAATGAATGGACTGCGGCCTCAACTCCACCTGCAGCAATAATTTCTGCACGGTTGGTGCGGATCATTTCCATTGCATAGCCCACCGCTTCGGCGCCGGATGCACATGCGCTGACTGGAGTGTGCACACCTGCCCGCGCTCTTAGTTCGAGACCGACATTGGCTGCTGGGCCGTTTGGCATCAGCATCGGAACGGTGTGTGGGCTGACGAAGCGAGAGCCCTTCCCTTTTAAGATGTCGTACTGCTCTAGCATTGTGATGATGCCGCCAATACCGGATGCAATGACCACTCCGAGACGGTCAAGATCCACATCTGGTGCGCCCGCATCTTTCCACGCTTCACGTGTGGCGATGAGGGCAAATTGTTCAGAACGATCCAGGCGTCGCATTTCGACGCGATCCATTACTTCACTTGGTTCGACTGCTACTCGCGCGGCAATAGTCACTGGAATCGTGCTCGCCCACTCTTCCGTGAGGGTGCGAACTCCACTGGTGCCAGCAAGAAGGGCTGACCACGAAGTTGCGACATCGCCACCTAGAGGAGTGGTTGCACCTAACCCAGTAACTACTACGCGACGACGCGACATCTATTTATTCTCCGAATCAAGAATTAAGCAGAAACCTTTACGATGAAGTTGACTGCATCCCCTACAGTTGCCAGCTCAGAGACCTGATCATCTGGGATCTTTATGCCAAATCGCTCTTCCGCGGCAACGACAACTTCTACCATGCTCAACGAATCAACATCGAGGTCATCGGTGAAATTCTTATCCATTTCAACGGAGGCAGCCGGGATTCCAGCAACTTCCTCAACGATCTCTTTGATTCCTACGAGTACTTCTGCTTGTGACAGTGCCATTGTTCCTTTACCTATTTCTCTTAGTGTTGTTTCTTAGTTTCCTGGTCGATACTGATCTTGCTCATGCCAGAGCCTTAAAAGGTGCTGGAGGTAGCTTGACTACTTGACCCGCATAGACCAATCCTGCGTCATAACCGATGAGTAGCGCCAATCCGCCATGCAATTGCGGGTGTTCCTCGAGTAAAGAGGCCATGGCAAGCGGGATGGATGCTGCTGAGGTATTTCCAGCGGTCCTGATGTCCTCTGCTATAAAGACTTTCTCGGGAATGCCAATCTCCCTAGCCATTGATTCGATAATGCGAACATTTGCCTGATGGGGGATGAAAGCATCGAGTTGGTCTGCAGTGACACCAGAGGCTTCAAGTATCTCTTTTCCGACCTTGCTTACTGAGAAGACCGCCCAACGGAAAACGGTCTGTCCTTGCTGGGTAAGAGTTGGCCAGTTGGCATCAGATGCACCACTTCCAATCTCGCGCCATGATGGCTCCATCAAGATGGCATCACGTGAATCTGCATCTGAACCCCAGACAGTGGGCCCAATCTCTGGTTCCTCAGATGGTCCAATAACTACTGCACCGGCGCCATCGGCAAAAATAAATGCGGTGGCACGATCATCGGGGTCAGTGAAGTCGGAGAGTTTCTCAACTCCTACAACAAGTACATGCCGTGAAGTACCAGAGCGGATGAAGTCACTCGCCATCCCAACGCCATAACAGAACCCTGCGCATGCCGCGCTGATATCAAAAGCGGCTGCCTTAGGATTTCCCAATCGCGCGATCAGAGCCGTTGCTGCACTTGGGGTCTGGTCCGGGAATGAAATTGTGGCCAGGATGACAGTGTCAATATCGGACATGGAAAGATTGGCCCGCTCAACGGCTTGTCTGCATGCAGCCTCAGCCATGTCGAGAATGCTCTCGTCCTCTCCTGCATACCTGCGTGATTCAATTCCGGTCCGCTGGCGGATCCACTCATCGCTTGAATCGATGCGGTCAACGATTTCGGAGTTAAGGACAAGTCGCGATGGTTGATAGGCGCCGACGCTCAAGATTCGACTGAAGGTACCTGTGCGAACTTTAATCATTAAACTTCAACCTTTTCGCTATGCCTTGTAATGAGATCGCGCGCAGCATCGAGATCATCTGGCGACTTGAGTGCCAACGTTTCAACGCCCGGTAGCGCTCGCTTGATCAATCCGATAAGTGTGCCTGCAGGGGGAAGTTCGATGACTGCAGTGACGCCACGAACCTTCATTGATTCCATGCAGAGATCCCAACGGACGGGGTTTGCGACTTGATTGATGATCCGTTCAAGAATCTCTCGTCCCGTGGTGACAACCGCACCTTCTCTATTTGAAAGCACGGAAACGCTCGGGTCAAGCACGGAAATGCTCGTGGCGAATTCTCGCAGATGCCCAACCGCTGGCGCCATAACTTCTGTGTGAAATGCACCAGCAACTGCGAGAGGTCGAACGCGTGCACCCGCTGGAGGGTTGGCTTCCAGCGCGGCAAGTGCGTTCAAATCTCCGGCTGCCACAATCTGTCCTGCGCCATTCTCGTTTGCACCGATGAGACCCAGTCGTGAGAGTGCGGCGAGTACTTCTTCGCGCTCGCCACCTAGTACGGCTGACATTCCCGTGGGTGTTTGAGCAGCAGCAACTGCCATTGCAAGACCGCGCTCGCGTACCAATTTCATTGCATCCATATCTGATACAACTCTAGCGATTGCTGCGGCGGTGATCTCGCCTACCGAGTGACCTGCAGTGAGTGAGAAATGAGCCTCGCCGAGTGATTTCATTCCTAGAATTCCCGCGCAGACGATCAATGGTTGGGCATTGGCCGTATCTCGAATCTCATCGGCTCCAGCAAGAGTGCCCAGGTGTTGGAGATTCAACCCGATACTCTCGGAAAATTTTGAGAGAGCGGATTTGAGTTCGGAGTTCTCAAGCCACGGGGAGAGAAACCCTGGGGATTGAGATCCTTGCCCGGGGGCGATGATTGCAAGCACGGGCTAGATTTTAGAGGTGCAATGCCCTTACTAACCAGTATAAAAATCAATCACTACGAGATGGTTCGTGAAACGAGCCACACTTGAGCACAATGCGGAGCAACCTTCACTTTTGTAGAAGGGTGTGCAATAACTGGCGAATATGTGGCAGTTTCCTGTGAGGCGTCAAATATGCAACGGTATGTGTGTCCCCACTTATCATCAGGGAGAGTAAAAATTATCTCATCGCGAGATGAGTTGAGCATGAGGACGAGTCCGCGATTTGAGTCTGCTTCGATAAAAACAGTCAGGGTTCGCTTCTCACCATCGTGCCAATGCGTATCCGTCATCTCGCGGCCGCCCAAGCTAAACCAGGCAATGTCCTTGCGTAGAGTTCCGCGATCAAATGCTCCAGAGAAGAATTCCGAAGAGACATCTGCTAAATAAGTCGAGCGGATGCCTGAAAGTGAAATCGTCGCATCAAGTATGTCCTGCTCTTCGGCATTGAGATTCCAGGAGAGGTTAACGCCGAAATCATCCGTGCCATTTAAAGGTTGCGAGTACGCGTTATTTGATCCATTTTGAGTACGGCTTACTTCATCACCCATCGAAAGCATCGGGACGCCAGAAGAAAGCAGCAGCGTCGCAAGTAGAGATTTCTTCAGAGATTTCCTTATCGCGATTATTTGAGGATCTTCCGTCGGTCCTTCAACACCAACATTCCAGGAGCGATTGACTGAACCACCATCACGATTATCTTCACCGTTCTGTTCGTTTCTCTTCTCTTGGTAAGTCACTAAATCATTGAGGGTGAAACCATCGTGCGCAGTGATGAAATTGATTGACGAAGTGGGTCCACGGAAATAGAAAATGTCGCTTGATCCGCCGATGCGTGAGGCGATATCCCCAACGCCTTCACCGAAACCGCGAGCTAGATCTCCCAACCAGAACTGTCGGACTGCATCTCGGTAATGGTCATTCCATTCGCGCCATGGGTAGGGGAAATCTCCGAGACTGTATCTCGAGAGGTCCCACGGTTCGGCTATGAGTTTGAGGTCTCGGAGTTCGGGATCGGCAGATATTGCGGTGAAGAGGGGAGAGTCAGATGCCGAATTATTCTGGTAGAGCGCTGTTGCTAGGTCAAAACGAAATCCATCAACTCCAATAACTTCACTCCACCAGCGGAGCGAATCCACAATCTGTCGGACTGAGTGCGGCTGGCCGGCATTGAGTGTATTTCCGCAACCCGTGAGATCGACATATTCGGAATCGGAGAGGTGTCTGTACCAGGCTCTGTTATCTATTCCGCGGTAGGAGAGCGTCGGGCCGCCGACTCCGCCCTCGCCAGTGTGGTTGTACACGACATCCAAGATCACTTCGATTCCGGCACCATGTAATTGGTCAACCGCCCACTGCAGTTCAGAGATGGGGTTGTCGGTGGCTGCGTACTCCCGATGAGGCGCGCTAAATGCAATGGGGTTGTAGCCCCAGTAATTTCGCCGTCCACGCGACCAGATCGCCGGCTCGGTCATGGAGTGCTGTATGGGAAGTAATTCGAGGGCGGTGATTCCCAGACTCTTCAAGCGGGAGATGGTGCTGTGATGCCCCAGAGCTCGGTAGGTGCCTCGCTCGTTCTCATCAATCTCAGGGTTGATGGCACTAATCCCCTGAACGTGCGCCTCATAAATAATGGTCCTCGCCCATGGGGTATTGAGTCGCTCGATCTTCCGGGGAAGGTGATGGGTCACGACGGAGTACGGAACTTTCCCAGCACTGTCGCGGCTGTCTCTGATGGTCAGATCTCCGTCACCGAGGCCATCTTCACTGAGGTGACCATAAATTTCGGGTAGGTACTGGATAGGGCCATCGAGGAGATGTGAGTTGGGGTCGAGGAGAAGTTTGGCTGAATTAAAACGGAGACCCTGCTCGGGCTGCCAGGGGCCATAGACGCGGAAACCGTACCGCTGACCGGGCCTCACCCCGGCAAGGTATCCATGCCAGATTGGACCTGTCCGGTGGGCGAGGGCAAAACGTGTCTCGACAAAGTGACCATTGATCTCGTTAAAGAGGCAGAGCTCAACCGCGTCGGCCGCTTCTGACCAGAGGGCAAAATTGGTGCCCTCGTCCGTCGGCGTAGCTCCGAGGTATCTGTAGTCTGCTGGTAGCACTGCTCCATCTTTCCCTGCATCGGTTCTGCGCGCGAACTCCACACGCGCTCCAATTGTCTCGATCCCTACCGACCAGTAACATCTCCCACATGAAGATTGCCGTCTGCATCAAACAAGTTCCGGATTCCTGGGCGGAGAAGAAGATGGAGGGCGGCCGTCTTGATCGCCTCAGCGTTGATTCAGTGCTGAACGATCTTGACGAATATGCCGTAGAAGAGGCGCTGCGAATTGCGGAAGCACATGGGGGAAATGGCGCGGGTGCTCCACACTCGGTCACTGTGATCTCCATGGGACCTGAGCGGACCGTCGATGTCGCGCGGAAAGCACTCTCAATGGGAGCCGACAGCGCCATCATCATCACCGATGATGCTCTCGCCGGGTCGGATGCGCTCGGAACTTCAAAGGTTCTGGCCGCTCTTATTGCAAAGGGAGATTTTGATCTAGTCATCTGCGGAACAGAATCCACTGATGCACGGATGAGCGTTATCCCTGCGATGATTGCAATGCGTCTGGGATGGGCCCAGTTAACTTTCGCCGGCTCGGTGACTGTTGATCCAGTTGCAAAGAGCGCTGTGATTGCACGTATGACTGAATCTGGCGTCGAGAAGATGAGTGCATCATTTCCCGCAGTTATAAGCGTTGTTGAAAAAATAAATGAACCGCGGTATCCATCCTTCAAAGGAATCATGGCAGCGAAGAAGAAGTTAATGGAGGTTCAAACACTCGCCTCTACTGGGATTGACGCCAACCTCGTTGGAACCGCCGGCTCAAAGAGCACTGTCATTGACGCAGTTCCGCGCCCTCCACGAGCTGCTGGAATAAAAGTTGTTGATGAAGGAAATGCCGGCACCGAGCTCGTTAACTTCTTGGTAGAGAAGAAATTAATATGAGTGAAATATTTGTACTAGCCGAAATCGCGGGCGAGAAAGTTGCGAAGACAACCTTTGAGCTCGCAACCCTTGGCGCGCACGCAGGATCAGTAACTGCGATTCTCCTGGCACCCGCCGGACGGGGCGCGGAATTTGCCGCGCACCTCAATGCCGGTCCCATAGAAAGGGTAATTGTTGTAGAGAGCGATGAGTTCGCAAGATATGGAGTCCCAGCATCGGCCTATGCAATCAGTCAGCTTCTGACTTCCCAGAAACCGAGTGCACTCTTGATTGCATCAAGCGCATTCGGCAAGGAGGTTGCAGGGTGCGTCGCAGTCTTGACAGATTCAGGAATCATTACCGATGCGGTTGATGTTGCGGCAGATCTCACCGCAACCCAGATAATTTTCGGCGGATCGATGACAGTTCATTCCCGAGTCTCATCCGGTATCTCAATCATCACGATCCGCCCCAATGCGATTACACCAGACTTAAAGGCGAGCACACCTGAGATCACGAATGAATCCATTGAAATACCACCGACCGCCAAACTTGCAGAAGTCCTCTCCCTCGAACCACCCATCACCGGTGGGCGACCCGAACTGACCGAGGCGCAAATTGTTGTCTCGGGTGGCCGCGGGACCAGCGGTGATTTCTCACCAGTTGAAGCCTTCGCTGATGTTCTGGGCGCAGCCGTCGGCGCATCGCGCGCTGCCACGGATGCAGGGTGGTACCCGCATTCGCATCAAGTGGGGCAGACGGGAAAGACGGTGAGCCCTCAGCTCTATGTCGCCTGCGGAATTTCTGGCGCGATCCAGCATCGCGCTGGTATGCAGACGAGTAAGACAATTGTTGTAATAAATAAGGACCCCGAGGCTCCCATTTTCGAATTGGCCGATTTCGGCGTCGTGGGGGATCTCTTCGCGGTCCTGCCTCAGGCCACAGAAGGCGTGCGAGCCCGCAAGTCCTAGACTTGCCCAATGTCCATCTATCTCGATCACGCCGCTACAACACCAATGGTGGATGCTGCCATCGAGGCCATGACGGCGCAGATGAAGAAATTGGGTAACCCTTCCAGCCTTCACACCCACGGACGGGCAATTCGGAAGGAGGTCGAGGGCGCCCGAGAGATTATTGCGGCTGCAGTCGGCTGCCTTCCCAGTGAAGTGATCTTCACCGGCTCCGGCACCGAGGCAGATAACATCGCGCTCAAGGGGCTTTTCTGGGCAGGGCAGGCACTTGGCCGCAACCTCGTCGTCATATCTGCGATTGAGCACCACGCCATTCTTGATACCGGATATTGGCTGGCAGCGCATGAGGGCGCAGAGTTGGTTCTGATCGGCGTTGACTCCCATGGACTCCTTAACCTGGGCGAACTCACCGATCTCATTTCGCGACGCGGTGATGAAATTGCCGTCATATCAGTGATGGCTTCCAACAATGAGACAGGCGTTATCCAACCAATTGCTGAGGTAGTTGAGTTGGCGAGGATCAATTCAATACCGGTCCACTGCGATGCGGTGCAAAGTTTCGGCAAAGTTCCGCTCTCTTTTAGCGAACTCGGAGTAACCGCTCTTACATTAAGCGCCCATAAAATCGGTGGGCCACTTGGAATCGGGGTACTCGTTCTCCGTCGCGCCCTTGAGATTCCGGCCCTTCTCCACGGCGGTGGACAGGAGCGTGAGATCCGAAGTGGCACGTTGAATGCCCCATCGATTCTCGCATTTGCGGCGGCGGCAAAGGAATCCGTTGAAAGATTCGGTCTGCGAAATTTTCGCATGGAAGAGATACGTGATGATTTTGCCAAGAGGGTTGTCGATGTAATCCCGGATGCCTATATCAATGGAATTGATGCACCCCGTCTTCCTGGGATTATCAATGTCACCTTCCCAGGAACAGAAAGTGAGACCCTCCTTCTCCTGCTTGATGCCGAAGGTATTTCATGTTCGACAGGTTCGGCATGTAGTGCAGGCGTTCAACGTCCGAGCCATGTCCTTCTGGCGATGGGGCATGACGATCGCAGTGCGCGGTCTACTCTTCGATTCTCACTTGGAGCATCGAGCACCTTGGAGGAGATCGACGAAACCCTCGATCTGCTCCCGTCGGTCATTGAGCGCGGACGGATGGCCAACCTGCGATGAAAGTAATTGCGGCAATGAGTGGCGGCGTTGATTCCGCGGTAGCGGCGGCGCGTGCCGTTGAGGCGGGACACGAGGTAATCGGCGTCCACCTTGCGCTCTCATCCAATCCGCAGAAGTACCGCTCAGGTGCGCGTGGGTGTTGCACCATCGAGGACTCTCATGATGCCAGGCGGGCGGCGGATGTGATCGGTATTCCTTTCTATATATGGGATATGGCAGAGGAGTTCCATGAGGAAGTCGTCGAGAATTTTCTCGCAGAATACGCCGCTGGCCGGACTCCCAATCCGTGTCTGCGTTGCAATGAGAAGATTAAATTTGCCGCTGTTCTGGATCGCGCACGAGCGATGAATTTCGACGCAGTGGTCACCGGTCATTACGCAATCACAAGAGAGAACCCGACTGGCAAGACACTTCATCGTGCAATCGATGAGAGCAAAGACCAGTCATATGTGCTCTCTGTGCTGACGGTTGAACAGATTCAAGGTGCGATATTTCCGCTAGGTGATACGAGAAAAGTTGACGTCCGCAAAGAAGCGAAAGCTCGCGGGCTCTATGTTGCCAACAAGCCCGACAGCCATGACATCTGCTTTGTTCCATCAGGGGATAACGCCGGCTGGCTGCGCGAGCGTCTAGGCAGCGAGAGCGGACCGATAGTGGATCAAGAAGGAGTTGAGGTCGGCCAGCACAGGGGCGCATACACATACACGATCGGCCAACGACGCGGACTAGGGCTCTCGGTACCGACCATCGATGGCTCGCCCCGTTTTGTTCTCAAAGTTGAACCGGAGTCCAACACCGTTGTCGTAGGTTCGCGGGAAGATCTAGCCGTGTCGAAAATGTTCGGTGAGAACCCGGTCTGGTGTGGTTCCGCGATTGATGAGACACCTACCCGCGGTTTCGTCCAGATACGTGCGCACGGGCAGCCGCTTGCCTGCACATATCGAATGGACGGTGAGTTGTTGATCGCCGAACTTGACGAGCCGATTCTAGGCTTGGCCACCGGGCAGGCGATGGCAATCTACGACGGCGATCGTGTCGTGGGGTCAGCAACTATCTGTGAGACGCAATCTTGAGTGCGCAAGCCCGCCACAGAATCGCTGAGTTAAGCGAGCAGATCCGCGATCACCAGTTCCGTTATTACGTCATGGACAAACCCGTCATAACAGATGGGGAATTTGACTCGTTGTTGAAGGAATTAAGCGGATTAGAAGCCAAATACCCAGAGCTTCGGCAGGAGGATTCTCCCACCCAGAATGTTGGGGGAGGGTTCTCTACCCATTTTGAGCAGCACGATCATCGCGAAAAAATGATGAGCCTGGATAATGTTTTCGATCTGGATGAATTGAACTCTTGGTTTGAGAAAGCCAAGAAGAGCGGAGCCATTTCCGAGTGGCTCTGCGAACTCAAAGTAGATGGACTTGCAATCAACCTTCTCTATGAGAATGGGCTACTTGCCCGTGCGCTTACTCGTGGCAATGGGGTCACAGGCGAAGATGTGACTCTCAACGTGAAAACGATCCGCAACCTGCCACATAAATTAACCGGCGAGAATCTCCCAACTTTCATTGAGATCAGGGGTGAAGTTTTCTTTCCACTCGCCGCTTTTGCCGAGTTAAATGCCTCATTGGAAGAGGCGGGGAAATCTCTCTTCGCTAATCCGAGGAATACGGCTGCCGGATCACTGCGTCAGAAGGATCCACGGATTACGGCCGAGCGTCCTTTAAGAATTGTCGTTCACGGAGTTGGTGCATGCGAAGGCCACGCTTTCACATCTCAGAGTGAGGCATATGAAAGATTGAAATCATGGGGATTGCCAACAAGTGAGCGGTATAAAGTTTTCAAGAAGAAATCGGAAGTCCTTAAATACATTGAGAATTTCCAAACCCATCGCCATGATCTCGAGCATGAGACAGATGGAGTGGTCGTAAAGGTCAATTCGTTCGAAGAGCAGGAGAAGCTTGGCGTAACTTCACGCGCACCCAAGTGGGCGATTGCCTATAAGTACCCGCCTGAAGAGGTTGTGACAAAACTTCTCGACATTAAAGTCAGTGTGGGACGGACTGGCCGCGTCACTCCATTTGCCTACATGGAACCCGTGAAAGTCGCAGGGTCGACAGTCACAAATGCGACATTGCACAATGCCCAGGAGGTCCTCCGCAAAGGAATTTTAATCGGCGACACAGTCGTTATTCGAAAAGCCGGGGATGTAATCCCCGAAGTTCTGGCGCCAGTGGTCGAGCGACGCACGGGTAAAGAGAAACCATTTCTCATGCCAACCAGCTGCCCTGAATGCGGGTCAGAGCTGCGGGCTATCTCCGAGGGGGATATCGACATCCGCTGCCCTAATACTCAGTTCTGTCCCGCTCAACTGCGGGAGCGCATTTTCTACATCGGTTCGCGTTCAGCCCTTGATATTGATGTGCTGGGGTACGAAGCGGCGCAGGCACTCTTGAGTGATCAGATTATTAAAGATGAATCCGATCTCTTCGCACTTACTGCGCAGAAATTATCAAAGTCGGCATTTTTTAGAAAGAAAGATGGCACCCCTTCGACAAATGTCGAAAAACTTCTGACTGCATTGGAAGAGGCAAAGAGTCGACCACTCTGGCGAGTGCTCGTTGCACTTTCGATCCGTCACGTCGGTCCTACCGCAGCACAGGCATTGGCCACATCTTTTGGAAGCATTCCGAGAATCGCAGAAGCGAGCGCTGCCGACTTAGCTGACGTTGAAGGAGTAGGCCCGACCATTGCCGAAGCAGTTGTGGAATGGTTTGGAAAGAAATGGCATCGCGCGATTATTTCCAAGTGGGAGAAATCAGGAGTGAGAATGGTCAACGAGGCCCCCGCCGCAGTGCCGCAAACGCTCGCGGGGTTGACTTTCGTTGTTACCGGGGGATTGGAATCTTTTAGCCGGGACGAAATTTCAGAAGCCATCGCAGCCCACGGTGGAAAAGCTTCCAGTTCAGTATCTACGAGGACGAGTTATCTGCTGGTCGGTACTGATCCTGGCTCCAAATTAGCCAAGGCGCAGGAACTGGGCGTGCCAATTATTGACGAAGCGGCCTTTAAGAAGTTATTGGTTGGCGGATAAATGAAGGCCTCAGGTAGGATCGGAGCATGATTTCACTAGCCGGCGAAATGGCACGTAAGTTATCTGCACCTCCACAATTCTTCGGTCTTTTTGCCTTTGGCGTCCTTGCAGCACTTCTCTTTCTGGTCCTTCGACTAGACCGAGATTAATTGTCCACTCCTTTTCGCATAGGCCTCTATGGCGGGACCTTCGATCCAATCCACAATGGCCATCTCCACGTAATCCAGCAGTTATTCACTCTCAATATCGTCGATGAACTTGTTCTCGTCCCCGCAGGAGAGCCGTGGCTCCGAAGTCGAGCGCCCTTTGCCTCTGGAGATGATCGCTTAGCAATGGCAGAGTTGGCCGTTAAGGAATTACCGGAGATTATCCAATCTCGGGTCACGGTGAGCGATCTGGAAGTAGGTCGAACAGGGTCCACCTACACCATCGACACAGTGCAAGAACTTGAAGCGGAAAGACCCGACGCAAAATGGCTGCTCATTCTTGGCAGCGATGCCTATGAAAGCATTGAGCAGTGGCACCGGAGCGGGGAGCTCCAAGAGCTCATTGAGATTGTTGTCGTTGCCCGTGAAGGTAAGGGCATGGACATTCAGGCATTGCCAATTTCGGCTTCGCAGGTACGAAGAGAAATTCAGAACAATCCAGAAGAAGTAAAAGATATTCCAGAGTCGGTTTGGACCTACATTAAAGAAAGACACCTCTATGCCAGCAAGTAAAGAAGTAATAGCAAGTACCGAGATTGCAGCCCATGCCATCTTGGAGAAACTCGGCATTGATCTCGTCGCCATTGATATGTCCGACCAGCTGGTTCTCTGCGAAGTCTTCTTGATCGCTACCGGGCAGAATATTCCTCAGGTCGAGGCAATTGCCGATGAAGTCGAGCGCAAACTGAGTGAGGTAGGAGAGAAGCCATTCCGCCGTGAGAATGGTCTGGAGTGGATCCTCATCGATTATAGCGATCTCGTCGTCCACATACAGAGCCAAGAACTGCGCAATTACTACATGCTCGATCGACTCTGGAACGATTGCCCGAAAATTAATCTGGATTCAGTAAGGCAGGCACACAGTCATGCCTAAAGGAAATCGCGTTCTTCTCTGGCGGCATGGTCAGACTGATTGGAATATTGGGAATAGGTTTCAAGGCCATTCCGATATTCCGCTCAACGAGGTAGGGATCTACCAAGCCCAATGTGCCGCTAAATTGTTAGCGGATATACAACCAACGAAAATTATTTCTAGTGATCTGCAAAGAGCACGGGCAACTGCGCAGGCACTGTCAGATCTTGTCGGCCTTCCTGTCAGCACCGACCCTGATTTACGTGAAACAAATGGCGGCAAATGGGAAGGCAGGACAGGTAAGGAGAACCGGGCAGCGGATTTCTTGAGTTTCGTCCGGTGGATTGATGGGGACAACAACCCTGCGGGCGAAACCGGTGAGCGCCGGACCGATGTCGCACTCCGCGCGGTAGGCGCCATTGACCGTGCCCTTGCCGGTGGAGGCGATGAACAGGTATTAGTCGTCGCCACACACGGTGGAACGGCGCGATGCGTCCTGGGTCATCTACTGGGTCTGCCCCAATCTCACTGGGGAGTTATCGGCGGTCTTTCCAATGCCGCCTGGTCCATTCTCCAATGTGGACCTAAGGGTTGGTACCTAGTCGAGCATAATTCTGGATCGATTCCGGAGCCTGTTTACGGCGAAGAGAGCGGCGCAGAATTAAACGGAGAGAAATGAGCGATTCTTTTCTCACGGTATTCGTGAGGTAAGGTCTGCCTTCGTAGTAATAGTTTTACCCAGTACATGGGGCTGTGGCGCAGCTGGTAGCGCACCTGCATGGCATGCAGGGGGTCAGGGGTTCAAATCCCCTCAGCTCCACCATGTGATGTGTCGGGACATAGTGCAGTGATGTGTCCAGACATGGTTCAGTAGTGAACCCCTGAGCTGTTTAATTTTTCTTCACGCGAGTTGCCCTCTCTTCATCAGTCAGTGCTGTGTTCGTCCAATACTTTTTATCATCGTCTATCGCGTGTTCAGAGAGAACCTCACCTGTTCTTTTATCGGCAACGATCACATTCTCGTAGGCGATAATCATGATGATCAATTTCTCTCGGTGTTTTATCCCCACGCCAAGATGGTGCAATTGACCTGCCCTGCGAAGAGAGAGTTCTCCGAATCGGTCAACAATGTCGTATCGAATCCGGTAGAAACCCCCTTGGGGTTTGTTCTGCACTCCCGCCTTCACTGTTGCCTCATAGCAATGTGACGGCGTCTTCATCGCAACTGCTCTATGGCCTCGCTTGTTGTTATACAGATCTCGAAATTCATCGAGTTGGCTCTGGAGTTGCTCTAGGGATGTGGCAGGTGGCTGAAGATTGAGCCACTTCTTTAGCGTCTGATGGAAGCGCTCGACCTTGCCCTGTGTCTGCGGATGCCCCGGTGAGCCGTTCTTCTGATGGACACCAAGTGCTGCCAGCAGATACTCGAATTTGTTGGCACCCCCTGTGAAGCGTGCGGTATAGACATTGCCATTGTCGGTCAGGGTGGAGAAGGGCGTGCCGTACTCACTTCTGGCCTGGTTGAAACTATCCACCACAATCTTCCCGCTCACAGCCCGGTGGACGCTGCAATGCAATAACAATCGCGAGTGGTCATCAAGCCAATTGATAATTTCAACATCGGTGCCATCGCCAAGGCGCCAATGGGTGAAGTCGGACTGCCAGGTCTCATTCGGTTGGAGTGCTGCAAAGCGCGTGGTGTAGACACGGGGTCTCTTCTTAGGCTCAGGGGTAACGAGTCCTTCTTGGCGAAGGATCCGCCAGATGGTGGAGATGGCAGGGGCGGTGGTGCCTGCTTGCTGCAGATGCCAGGTGATAGTGGCGGCTCCCGCATCGAGGCCCTGGGCGGCAAGGCCTCTGCGCAGTGTGCAGATCTGCCGGCGGATGGCAGGGCTGATGCTGCGCCGATTGCTATGCGGGCGGGTGGATTTGGCGACCAGGCCAGCATCACCATCGAGTGAATACTTCTTTTTAAGGTAGTAGATCCAGCGCTCAGAGACGCCAAAGCGCTCTGCAGCGGCTTTGACGGTAACAGAGGTGCTGCGCAGGGTCTGGATGATGACGTGGGCTTTTGAGGCGGCAGGTGAGAGGGGGTTCATCCCTCATCATCGGTCTCATCACTGCACTATGTCTGGGCACATCACTGCACTATGTCGTGGAACAGGACACCCTCAGCTCCACTCAGTAGAAGGCTGACTCCATTTCTTGCCGCATGCCCACGAAAGGTCACTCGGAGAGGTTCTTTCTTCGTCCCTACAAATCGTTTGAAATTGCGTAACATATATGATACGTTGCGCCTTGACAGAAATGATCGGGGGATCGTCATGAAGGTTAGTCGAAGTTTATTTTGGGATGACCTGGAGAGAAAGTTGGAGAATCCAGAATTTCTACGGGCTTATGTGATCGAGTCAATTCGCATCTCTACCGTTGATGCAATCTTGGGTCAGTTGGATGAAGTCCGAGAGGAGATTGGCATTACAAAGGCAGAGTTGGCCAGAGCCATTGGGGCCGAACCTGCGTCACTCCGCCGACTCTTTGCTAGTAATGCGGTGAATCCAACCCTTGGCACGTTGGCAGATATGGCTGCAGCTCTTGGGCTTCGCGTGTCACTCGAGCCCATGCCTGTTGGAGAACGCAGACAGGTCAGCAAGAGTTTGTTAGAGGGGCGCACCTCTGATGCGAAGAGACTCGTGAAGAATCTAGAACGAGTGAAGGCTCGCACCTCAAGGACCCCGGCAGTCGCTTAAATCTCGAAATGTGGGGGAAGCGGCCCTGAGGTCATGCAATCGATCTCGGATCTCGCTTGAAATATTCATTCCCTAATGCTTTAACTGCTTTGTAATCAGCGTCAGACAATTCGGTTTGGAACGGCTTTGATCGTCCCGCTACCACCACAAGAAGTGGTTTCGAATAGTTTGTCGCCTCATAATCAAGCCGACAAAAAAGTCGGTAGTGTCTTCTGCGAGGACCATCTACACGAACTTCGTGCCAGCCATTCATCGGACTCTTCATTGCTTCCCAATATCCGCCACCCGCAAACCTTTTTGGCGGCGCGGTGGCCACTGCTACCAAAACCCTAATGATATGAGCCTGAACGGCTATTGGACACGAGTCTAGGAAAACGCGTCCAGGTATGGCCTCATTCTCGTCATCCTCTGCATGTCGTTGGAAGTAAACAATTTCATGTGCGTCGTCGGATGACGGTTTAGTTGGGATCTTGGCGACAATTTTCTTCCCAGCGGGGCGCTTTGCGCGCTTCTTCGCTCGAGGATCGGGAACCATAAAAATCCAGTGTAGGCGGGGAGATGGTCAGTATTGGGAGGTTGGAAAATAAGTTGGTGATAACTTGGTCTACCTCCAAGGGAGAAGTCTCGCGAGGACCTGCTGTTGCTCGCGCTTAAGTCTCGGCAGGCGGCTTGAGATATGGTGGACATTTGGACAGAGGTTCAAATCCCCTCAGCTCCACTATGGTATTACTGCGACTAAATTAGTTATGGTACAACAACGTTATACCTTGAAAATTGGTGAGACTTATGAAAACAATGACATGTAAACAAATGGGTGGACCATGTGATCTCCCTTTCCAAGGAAATACGGCTGATGAGGTTATAAAAGCGGAAGACAAGCATTTAAAAGAAATGGTCGCAAGCGGTGATGACACGCACAAAAGCGCCTTGAAGGCGATGGAGGATAGGTGGAAACATCCCATATCAGGGATGGGGTGGTATAAGAAAACAAAGCGTGATTTTGCGGCCCTTCCCGAATACTGATCGGCCATCTAGGCACATCATCGACAGGCCTCAACCAAAATATCGCCATATAGCAATAAAAATTAAGAATTATTCAAAATCACTTTGTTGATTTTTTGGCAACGTTGTGGGCAACTGCAGAACGGATGAGGCTTTTTAGTGAGCGCACACTGATTTTATCGCCCTCGTAGAGATCAATGGCTCGCCATCTATTGCCTTCAAGGCCGGCGTTGAAGAGCTTGTCCGGATCTGGAAGGCTTGCGCCCTGAGAAAAGGTCAGTTTTACCTTATCTTTGTGGGCGTTGGCCACACAGATTAGCCCACCGTGAGACCAACACGGAGAGCCCATCCATTTCCATTCTTCGATTATCCCGGGGTCAGCTTCAAGAATGATTTTGCGAAGATTGGCAAGCATTTTGCCGCGCCAGTCGTTGAGTCCTGCGATGAGTTGATCAATTTGCTCGCTCGGTTTCATAATAAGTTTTTTTTACCTTTACTTGTATTTTGATAGTTCCTATTAAATCCTTCGCAATCCTTTTGTCGTCGCCTATCCAGTTTCCCGTATCAACTTTTAAGCCGAACTTATCACCGGACGTAAAGTCCCAGTCGGGCCTCCTGGGCCGACGCTGAAGCTGAATCGCTTGACGGCACGAGCCAGGGACCAACCCGTCTCGGTAGGGAGTAACCGCTTCATTGAGGTTCTCGTCAAAGTACCCTTCGCAGCGCACGTGGAGCCCCGCCTCCTCGAGCAGCTTTAGGGCACTTCCTTTGCCAACTGACCAATATACGATTCCTTTATTTTGTACGCTGAATGCCTGCCAGAACCGTA
>JACPZY010000188.1 GCA_016195215.1 Actinomycetota bacterium
AGCCTCGAACTCGATCTTCCCCCCATCCCCGTGAGCGAGAAATCTCGCTCACGCAAGAGGGTTTCTCCAACCCTAATCTCAACTTCTTCTGGCACAGTGGCGCCCATGAAATCGGAGAAGGCTGAGGAGGCGGTGAGCATGCGGAAGAAAAAAGCAAGTGCGCGTGTTCGAAGAAATCGTTGGATCGCTCTTTTACTCGCAATTGCCCTGGGAACTGGTATTTGGTACACACTAAGCGGGCCCGGTGCCCGCGTCTCAGTTCAGTCAATGGTCGGGATGAGTGTCAAGCAGGCCAATGTCTATCTCACTCCTCTGGGTCTTCATTCAACAGTCGAAAAAGTATTTAGCGAAGAGGTCCGCTCCGGTGAAATTATTTCGTCCAAGCCCGGTGGCGGCGGCCGAGTCAAAGAAGGTGGGACGGTCGCATTGGTCGTTTCCAAAGGTCCTGAACGATACAACGTTCCCACGCTTAAAAATCTCACTCCCCAAGAAGCCGAAGTCCTTTTAAAAAAGAGTTCCCTTGCGCTCGGAATAGTCACTGAAGTCTTTAACAAGAGCGTGAAGAAAGGTCTGGTAGTTTCTTCATCCCCGATAGTTGGCTCCGCCGTTAAGAAAGAGACTTCTGTGGATCTCATCATAAGCAAGGGAGTTGAAGAGATTCCACTCACTTCTTACGTGGGCAAGAACAGCGAGCAGGCACTCAACGAACTAACAACTGCTGGATTCGACGTCTCCCCAACCTACGCCTTCAGCGATACCGTTCCCATTGGAACCGTAATCTCCCAAACTCCTGACGGAGGAATGAACATCCCTAAAGGCACGAAGATTGCTCTGGTCGCTTCTAAAGGTTCAGAAACAGTCTTCATCCCAAATGTCTACTCCCTGACGCAAACAAAGGCAACGACAACACTAGAGGGACTGGATCTCGTAGTTACTATAAAGAAAATCGGGACTCGGGCTAATAAAGTGGTGATTGACGTCTTGCCCACCGTTGGATCCAAGGTGAAACGTGGCAGTACGGTGGTCGTGACAGTAGGGTAGGCAAATGTCCAACCCTCGAATCGGTGCGCACGTTCCTACCTCCGGCGGAATGGCTAAGCGCTCTATCGCTTACGCGCAAACAATTGGTGCGGAAGCTATACAGGTCTTCGCATCAAATCCACGAGGGTGGGCAATGCCTGAGCCAAACCGTACCGCGGATGAGGAATTTCGTAAGATTGCCTCCGAACTCGATATCGCAACTTACGTCCATGCTCCCTATCTGATCAATCTTGGCTCACCAACTGCTGAGACTTATCAAAATTCACTCAATTCAACTCGATATTCGCTCTCTCGGGGTGCAGATATCGGTGCCCTTGGCGTGGTAATCCATACCGGATCTGCTGTTGAAGTGAGTCATGTCCAGCAAGCTTGGAAGCAGATTCACGAAGGTATGATGCCCATCTTGAATGCATTGAGCGAAGACGCACCACCTCTTCTACTTGAACCCACAGCCGGACAAGGACAATCCCTTGTGAAACGATTAGAAGACTTGGTCCATTACTTCACTGCACTCGAGAACCATCCAAAAGTCGGCGTCTGTCTCGACACGTGTCACGTATTTGCAGCTGGACATGACATTAACAAAAAGGGTGGAATGACAGAGGCTCTTGATCTACTCGTGTCTGTGGTCGGCGTAGGGCGTTTACAACTCATCCACGCTAACGACTCCATGGACGTCTGCGGCGCGCTGAAAGATCGACACCAGAATCTGGGTGAAGGACATATTGGATTAGATCCCTTTGAGGAGCTCATTAATCACCGCGCTGTAGCAAATGTTCCACTTATCCTCGAAACTCCCGGACAAGAACCTGAGCATGGCAAAGAGGTTGCCCTTCTTAAGAAATTCCGAAAGTAAAGTATGCGATTGCGCCTTGCGCCACTTGGTCTACTTGCAGTTGCAGCTACTTGGGGATCTACCTTCTTTCTTATGAAGGATGCCATCAAGCGTCAAGATGTAAATAGTTTCCTCTTCACCCGTTTCTCGATAGCCGCTCTCGCAATGATTATTCTGCGACCACGAGTCCTCAAAATGTTTTCAAAAGATCTCCTCGCAAAGGGCTTGATTACTGGAACTTTTCTGGCGGCTGGGTACATCTTGCAAACATTCGGCCTTGGCCTGACATCGGCGACCATTACAGGTTTTATCACCGGACTTTATGTTGTTGCTACCCCGCTGATGGCATCCCTCTTCCTTCATCAAAGAATCGCCTCACGCACGTGGATTTATGTCGTCATTGCCGCGATTGGCCTCATGCTCCTCTCTCTCCGCGGCTGGTCATTTGGGACTGGTGAGCTCCTTGTCCTCGGTGCCGCAATTGCCTATGCCGCCCAAATTGTTGCACTAAGTAGATGGAGTGCCGGTCGAGATGCATACGCTTTCACTCTTATTCAGTTACTAGTTTGTGCACTCCTATCGGGGATAGCCACGCTTGGTCGCGGCTATCGACTTCCCCCAGATGCAGGGGTATGGGGCGTTGCCATCTTTACTGCGCTCTTTGCAACAGCACTGGCTTTCATGATCCAGACGTGGGCGCAAGCCCACATTTCGGCAACGAAGGTCGCGGTCATTTTGACGATGGAGACCGTTTTTGCGGCATTCTTCGCCATTCTTTTTGGCGGCGAACAGCTCACCGTCAAAATTGCATTGGGCGGAGCTCTCGTCGTGGTTGCTATGTACATGATCGTTCTGGAAGAAGCGTGAGAGGATAGAGATATGCGTGTAGACCTTCGTTCTGACACCGTAAGCACTCCATCTAGTGAGATGCGTGAGGCCATAGCTCAGGCGCCTGTAGGGGATGATGTTTACGGCGAGGATGTGACAGTTAATTCACTCGAAGAGCGAGTTGCCACCATGTTCGGAAAAGAAGCCGCAATCTTCACCCCTTCAGGTTCTCTCGCAAATCAACTGGCGATTCGGATGCTTGTGGCTCCAGGTGAAGAACTCCTTGCAGAAACTTTCTCTCATATTGTCCGCGCCGAACTTGGAGCAGCTGCTGTCTTTAGCGGAATAACAACTCGGACTTGGTCTGCACCACGCGGATTGCTCATGGCGCAAGATGCGATTGATATTGCAAGACCGGATTCGGGGCCATACCAAGTGTCGACAACGGCCATCGCAGTTGAGAATACCCACAACTTTGGTGGTGGCACGATTCAGCCATTAAACGAGATCACCAAACTTCATGATATGGCTGAGGCTGTAGGAATAAGACTCCACCTTGACGGCGCTCGTATCTGGAATGCGCATATTGCAAGTGGCGTTGCGCTACCTGAGTACGCGAAGTACTTTGAAACTGTAAGTGTCTGTCTCTCAAAAGGTCTTGGAGCTCCCGTGGGATCGCTCATGCTCTCGACAAAGGAGAAAGTCGGCCGAGCCCGCGTGTGGAGAAAACGTTATGGTGCCGGTATGCGTCAAGTGGGTATCCTTGCCGCAGCTGGTCATTACGCACTCGATACAAATCTCTCGTTGCTTCAGCATGATCACCGGAGAGCTCATTTCTTAGCTGAAAAACTACATGCAATTCTTCCATCCGTCGTTGACCCGACTCATGTAGAGACGAACATAGTCTCCTTGGATCTCTCTTATATTTCACTAAGCGCAGCGGAGTTCGCACTTCTACTTAAAAATGAAGGCGTACTTATTAGTGCATTAGGTCCCAATTTTGCGCGGGTCGTCACACATTTGGATATTAATGATGCTGGAATTGAGTATGCCGCAGAAGTAATGAGCAAAGTTTTACAAAGCGCCCTCGTGATGCAATAACCATTGTTTTACATCTAGCCCATAAGCATAATTTCCCAGCGCACCACCTGTTTTAACAACGCGATGACACGGGACGACGACGACGATTGCATTCTTTGCACATGCAGTCCCAGCAGCCCGAACTGCGGCAGGAGATCCTGCACGATGGGCGAGATCAGCGTAGGAGAGCACTTTTCCGGCACGGATTTTTCGCATCGCCTTCCAGGCCGCTTGAGAAAATTGTGCTCCTGGTTGTCTCACAGCGATTGAATTAATGGCTTCGACATCACCTGCAAAGTAGTCGTCAATGAGATCCGAGATAATCGGAATTCTCTTCACGCGCTCAATCCCTCGCAGGGCGTCTTCCTCGTCGAGGGTCTCCAACATGGAATCAAAGCTTCCAAAACTTGCACTCAAGAGAACGTGCTCATCGGCGATCATTTGAAGCAGACCTATAGGCGTCTTTGTCGATGCTAAGAGCAATGCCACACCGAAAGATTAGCGATCGCGAAGCATCTCCGCTACGAGGAAGGCGAGTTCAAGTGACTGGGCATGGTTAAGACGTGGGTCACATGCAGTCTCATACCGTGTTGCCAGGTCATCATGAGATATTTGCTCTCCGCCGCCAACACACTCAGTTACGTCGTCTCCCGTAAGTTCGATGTGAATGCCCCCAGGATGGGTACCCAGAGACTTGTGTACCTCGAAGAATCCCTTCACTTCCTCAAGAACATCGTCAAATCTACGCGTCTTGTAACCGCTGGGAGCCTCGTAGGTGTTGCCGTGCATAGGATCGCTAACCCAGAGCACCTCCGCACCCGATTTGGTCACACCCTCGATTAACGGCGGGAGTACTTCCCGAATCTTGCTGGCACCCATACGAGCGATAAAGGTGAGTCGACCCGGTTCACGGTTGGGATCCAATTTCTCAATGAGTGCAAGGGCGTCATCGACGGTCGATTTGGGACCTAATTTCACGCCAATCGGGTTTCGCACTTTCGAAGCAAAATCCACGTGTCCGCCATCGAGTTGACGGGTGCGCTCTCCAATCCAGATGAAGTGTGCAGAAACGTCGTATGGCAACTGGGTTCGCGAATCTATACGTGTGAGGGCTTTCTCGTATTCGAGTATCAGCGCCTCATGACTCGAGAAGAGATCAACGCTCTTAAAAGCAGAAGGGTCGACACCCGCGGAGCGCATAAATTCAAGGGCTCGCCCAATTTCATTTGCCATCTCTTCATAGCGGACTCCAACAGAGGAATCGCGGATGAAACCCTTATTCCACTCATGAACTTGGCGAAGATCGGCAAACCCACCCTGAGTAAATGCTCGAACAAGATTGAGGGTCGCAGCTGAAGTGTTGTAGACCTTAAGCAACCTCCGCGGGTCTGGAGTCCGAGATTCTTCCGTGAATTCCAATCCATTGACCGCGTCTCCGCGGTATGCGGGAAGCGTGACCTCTCCACGAGTTTCCAGGTCGTTGGAGCGCGGCTTAGCGAATTGACCAGCCATCCGTCCAACTTTGACCACCGGCAAACTTGAGTAGTACTGCAAGACTGCTGCCATTTGAAGGATTGTCTTTATCCGGTTGCGGATCGAATCTGCCGTGGCGGCAGCAAAAGTCTCTGCGCAGTCTCCCCCTTGAAGCCAGAACGCCTTCCCCGCCGCCGCATCTGCAATCCGCGCCTTGAGGTTGTCGCACTCACCTGCAAAAACCAGTGGTGGAAAAGTTTTTAACTCTTTCACTACTTCCCCGATTGGAGATCCATCGGCGCCACCCGGCCACGCCGGCTGTTGAGCCGCGACAAGGCTGGGTGTGAAAAGGGAGTCCAAGGTGGTCATATCTTCCTAGCGTAGAGAATGGAGAGAGGATGGCGCCGTGCGATTATCCGAAGAAGACCTCTGCTTCTTTGTAGAGGGCAGAGTCGACAAGTTTCAACTTCTCCGTGGCCGAAGCCAGAGGAACTCGAACGATATTGGTTCCATGAAGCGCAACCATCTTGCCCCAATCGCCCTCCTGGACGGCGGTAATGGCATGGAGCCCAAATCGTGTGGCGAGAACACGGTCAAAGGCAGTTGGGGTGCCACCACGCTGAATATGGCCAAGAACTGTGTTCCGAGCCTCTTTGCCGGTCCGTCTCTCAATCTCACCTGCAAGCCACTCTCCGATGCCAGATAGTTTGACGTGACCAAAGGCATCAAGGGTCTGATCCTTGAGGACCATGTCGCCATCTTGGGGAATTGCGCCTTCAGCGATGACGATGATCGGCGAGTAATTGACCTTGAACCGGGACTCAACCCACTCACATACCTGCGCAACTGAGAATTTCTCCTCGGGAATGAGAATGCATGCCGCGCCACCGGCTAAACCAGAATGGAGAGCGATCCAACCTGCATGTCGCCCCATCACCTCAACTATGAGTGCACGGTGATGCGACTCAGCAGTGGTGTGAAGCCGATCAATAGCCTCTACGGCGATATTGACCGCAGTATCAAAACCAAAGGTGTAATCCGTATTACTTAAATCATTATCAATCGTTTTGGGAACTCCAACGACATGCACACCTAAGGCATGGAGCTTTGTCGCAACCCCGAGAGTGTCTTCTCCCCCGATTGCAATGAGGGCATCCACCCCGGCATCTTCTAAATTCTTTTTGATCTTCTCAATACCGTTCTCAATTTTGAACGGATTGGTTCGGGATGAACCAAGAATGGTCCCACCGCGGGGCAGAATTCCCCGAGTTGCTTGAATATCCAAAGGCATAGTCAGGCCCTCAAGTGGACCCCGCCACCCATCTCGATATCCGATGAATTCGTGGCCGTACTCCTTGACGCCTTTCCGGACCACTGCTCGGATCACAGCATTGAGGCCGGGACAATCTCCACCGCCAGTCAGGACACCTATACGCATCGCTATTCACTCCAATGCTTAATTAGTTTCGAGCAATTCCGCCCGGTATGTACGGTCAACGCTGACATGGCTCAGTCTAGTGCCCTTTCACGAAGGAATTTGCCCTACTGGAGATCTATAAAACGAGCCAATTACGCGGTTACTCGAACCCCTTTGCCGACAACGACAATTCCACCAGGCGAGATCGTAAAACGCTGGCTATCTCGCTCTAGGTCGACTCCAATCTGCGCGCCAGGTTCGACGATAACGTTCTTATCCAAAATCGCCCGCCGGACAACCGCCCGATCCCCGATCTTTACAGAGGGCATCAGAACCGATGCGTCTACAAAAGATCCGGCAGAAACAAGGACATCATATGAAGCGACAGTGCGGTTGAGGTGTCCTCCCGCAATGATGGATCCGGCTCCGACAATTGAATCGTGAGCGATTCCACCTTCGCTAAATTTCGCAGGTGGCAGGGAAGGTGGATTGGTGAGCAGCGGCCACTCGCGGTTGTAAAGATTAAAGATCGGATGAACCGAAACGAGATCCATATGTGCTTCAAAGTAAGTATCTATTGAACCTACGTCACGCCAATAACCTTTATCACGCTCGGTCGCACCAGGAACCAGGTTATTTGCAAAATCGTAAACCTTGGCAGCGCCATCTCTGGTTAACATCGGGATGATATTTCCACCAAGATCGTGACGACTCTCGAGATCCTCTGCATCAAGAATCAGCGCCTCTTCCATAATATCCCTGCGGAAAATGTAATTGCCCATCGAGACAAGACACATATCGGGGTGACCTGGCATGGCAGGTGGATTGGCAGGTTTCTCATGGAAAGCCTTTATCGTGATGCCATCTTCGGCAAGTTCGATTACGCCGAATTCACTTGCATCCGAACGCGGAACTCGGATCGCTGCAACGGTAACTCCCGCATCTGTTTCAAGGTGCTGAGCAAACATCTGACTTGGATCCATTCGATAAACGTGATCTGCCCCAAAGACGAGGATATGCTTGGGATTCTCATCCTGAATCAGATTGAAGTTCTGCAAAATTGCATCGGCACTCCCCGTGTACCAACGTGGTCCCAATCTCTGCTGAGCGGGAACTGGAGTAACGAAGTTTCCAAGAAGTGTGGACATCCGCCAAGTAGTGGTGATGTGCTTATCGAGTGAGTGGGATTTGTACTGGGTTAGCACGGCAATTTTGAGCATCCGGGCATTCGCTAAATTGGATAGTACGAAATCCACCAATCGATATGAGCCGCCGAAAGGAACGGCAGGCTTTGCGCGGTCTGCCGTCAAAGGCATCAGGCGCTTGCCCTCACCTCCTGCAAGAATTATTCCTAGTAAGAGCTCATGTCGAGGCATGTCGTAACGATAGCCTTCTCCTTGCATGCCGCCTAGACCTACAGTTTTTGCGTGGCCAATTGGAGAGAAGATGAATCCGGTTAAAGTCGG
>JACPZY010000209.1 GCA_016195215.1 Actinomycetota bacterium
ATGGCCTTCGTTCTGCTGCGCTAGCTCGTGCCGCTTTCCCAACGGCTGAAGCTAAGGCACGTGCATTTGAATCTGCGACTAAAGAGAAGCTGAGTAACCACATTCAACTTTCGACCATTCGCGGATTCCAACGTCCTTCGCAGCGAGACCTTCTCGTGCCTTACGTCGAGCGATATTTCGAAATCATTCTTGAGGTTTGGAATTCAGAAACCTACGAGATGGCTTCCAATATCGTTGTTGGTCTATACCCAACATATGTTGTGGCTCAATCAACTCTGGATGCAACAGAGGCATGGCTTGCCCACATCGGCAAAGATGCCCCGGGCGGTTTGCGACGCATTGTTTCGGAAAACCGAGATGCAATGGCTCGTGCACTGAAAGCACAAGCCAAAGATGCGCAGGTTAAGCCGTAGCCGCTTCCACTCCGAAAGGTTCGAGGTAAGGCAGCCAGTGAGACTCGGTGCGGCCCGCGCTTAGGACCCGCCATGCTGCCCCAACTGGTTCACGCGGTAGCGATTTCAATCGCCACCCTAGATCTTTGAGGTGCTTATCGGCCTTTGCATGGTTACAGCGATGGCATGCAGAGACGACGTTCTCCCAACTATGCCCGCCACCTTGGCTCCGCGGCACGACATGGTCGATAGAGGTGGCAGGTGCCGCGCAGTAGACACACCGTCCACCATCCCTGGCGAAGATCGCACGGCGCGAGAGCGGAACGCTATGTCTGTAAGGAACTCGGACAAATCGGTTGAGTCTGATAACCTCGGGAAGTGCCATCTGCCCATTTGCGTAATGAAATACCGATCCAGAATCTTCAATCATTGTGGCCCGTGAATTCAGTACAAGGACGAGTGCGCGTCGCTCTGGAACAACCCCTAGTGGTTCGTAGGTTGCATTCAAAACAAGAGTGCGCGACATGCTCGCTCCGATCAGGCGCGTGGCTCGCGCCGATGCGCATATCTTGCCGTAAGTGAACTCACCTACGCAGTATTTAAAGGTGATTAAGTTAGAGTCGCACTATGATCAGCCCGTTTGTCTTGGGATCGCCTGGTGATATGGCCTTGAGCTTCACAGATCGGACTCAGAACCTCTGGAACTGGTTCAGCGGCTCCCCCCTGCACATTCTGGAAATCGTCATAATCGCCTTAATTTCCCAGCGGCTCGGAAGCCGAGCCATCACCAGGGCAATAAATCGACTGGCCGCCGTAGACCTCACACATGGTCCAGTTGCGACGGCGAATCGCCAGAAGGAACGGGCCAGAACAACTGGGACAGTCCTGACGAGCACCCTCAACGCCGTGATTTGGGTGATCGCCCTCGGGATGATTCTCGGCGAATTCGGACTCAATCTGGGGCCGCTGATCGCCTCTGCTGGAGTGATCGGTGTCGCATTTGGCCTCGGAGCCCAGACAAATGTGCGAGATGTCCTCGCCGGATTGTTCATGCTCATTGAAGATCAATACGGGGTCGGAGACCAGATCGATGTCTTGGAAATTTCGGGACGAGTGGAGAGAGTGGGCCTTCGAATTACGACGGTGAGAGATGATGCGGGCACACTCTGGTATCTGCGAAATGGTGAAATTCTAAAAGTTGGAAACCGTTCTCAATCTAGTTGATTCACGAGTGACTGTGCCGCCATCTCAATGTACTGCCGGAGTTCAATCTTGAGATGGTCTTCTATTGTCAATCCTGCAATTGCCTGATTCATACAATCCAACCAGGCATCTCTCTGCGCAGATGCGATGTGAAAACCTGCGTGGCGCATCCGCAAACGTGGGTGTCCACGTTGCTCTGAATATGTTGTCGGCCCTCCCCAGTACTGCTCTAGAAACATCTGAAGGCGAAGTGCTGCCCCTTGCAGATCAGATTCTGGATACATAGGTCGAAGTACCGGGTTGACCGCTACGCATGCATAGAATTGCGATACGAGATCGGCGAAAGTCTCGCTCCCACCGACCTCTTCAAAGAAGGTATTCACTTCGAAAGACGGAGCCAAAGTGCAGTGTCGGTTGGAATCTTCCTACCAACCAGGGGGCCACTCGAGAGTAGAACCTCTGACCCCTCAGGAAGATCTATTGGCTCGCCAAAATTTACGTAGCAGGCGAAGTTGCCGAGACGGGAGAAAGCAAGAACCAATGGCTCGCTATCAATCCAAGTCATAGGACCATCGCCCAAGCCAGATTCGTTACGTCGGATGGCGAGGGCTCTGCGATACATGGTCAACGTTGATGCCGGATCGCCATCTTGAACCTCGACGGAGAATGATCCCCACGAAGAACTCTGAGGGAGCCACGCATCCTCCGGTGTAAGAGCAGGATCGTTTGAGAATCCAAAGGCACCCGAGGAATCCTTCGTCCAGGGCATTGGAACTCTGCAACCATCTCTACCGCGATCAGTCTGCCCGCTCATTGACCAACGTGGATCGGTGAGTCGGTCCTCTGGAATGTCGCGGGCCTCCGGAAGTGCCAACTCTTCACCCTGGTAAACATATGCTCCACCAGGAAGTGCCAACATCAAAAGTGCGCCGGCTCGTGCCCGCTGCGTACCGCGGACGATATTGAATTTCTTCTCATCGCCTTGCCGCTCGAGGGTTGTGGTACCCGATCCTGCAATAAGCCCCAAATCGAAGCGATCTACCGAGCGAACGACATCGTGATTATTGAAAACCCAAGAGGAAGGAGCTCCGACCTCGGCGAGTGCTTCGAGAGAATGATTGATCATCTTTTTCAGCTCATCTGGTTTCCACGGCGAACTTAAGAACTCGAAGTTAAATGAGTTCATTAATTCATCGGGTCGAAGGTAGCGAGCAATTCGCGAAGAGGGACTGACCCACGCCTCGGCAACGGCCATCCGATTATCAGGATAAGAATCGAGGATTTTCCGCCATTCGCGGTAAATCTCATGCACCCCGTCTTGATCCCAGAAAGGACGGTTCTCGGGCGCGAGCATCTCCGACTTTGGGTCTGGAGCAACAATGTCTGGCAGACCATGGAGCTTCACCATTCCATGCGCCACATCAATCCGGAATCCGTCCACTCCGCGATTCAGCCAGAACTTGAGAACGTCTTTGAAGTAATCGTGTACTTCCTTGTTCTCCCAATTGAAATCTGGCTGTTCTACAGCGAAGAGATGTAGGTACCACTGCCCTGGCTGGCCATCGGCTTCGATCACTCGCTCCCATGCAGGTCCGCCAAATACCGATCTCCAGTTGTTTGGCGGAAGTTCGCCGTGCTCGCCCTTGCCCTCCTTAAACCAGTATCGATCACGTTCGGGTGAACCAGGGGCCGATTTCAGAGCATCCTGAAACCACTCGTGAAGGTCACTCGAGTGGTTTGGAACGATATCGACAAGAATCCTCATCCCGTGATCGTGTGTTTCCTTAATCAACCGCTCTGCACCAGCCAATATTCCGTAGTCGGGTTCGATATCCATGTAATCGGCAACGTCGTACCCATGGTCTTTCTGGGGTGATGGGTACCAAGGAGTGATCCATATTGCGTCCACTCCCAACTTCTTGAGGTATGGAAGTCGTGAACGGATGCCCTCAATATCGCCCTTGCCATCGCCATTGGAGTCTGCGAAAGATCGGATATAAATCTGATAGGTCACCGCATCGCGCCACCAAGGTCGCTCGGCACGTGCCGGCAGCGAGTTCTGCCCTCTCATTACTTTCCTTCCGCGGAATCCTCTAAATAACCAGATAAATATTCTCGTTCTTCGTTGGTGAGCGGTCGAGACTTCTTTGTTTCCATGGAGACTCCGACTTGCACTGTTTTCGCACGGGCGTGAATCAAACCTTGGTGAGATATCACGTAATTGAGCTCAAAAGACGCATTACCCAGACGCGCCACCGTTATCGCAACGTCAATTTCAATTCCACCATTATAAATTGGCTCAAGAAAATCAACTTCAGCCCGAGCGACGACCATATCCGTGAGGATGGGCCTATCTCCAACTGCCTTCCGTGAGTACCAGGTGAAATCTGCGCGGGCCTCTTGGGCAAGAACGAGGTAGGCCGCGTTATTCACGTGTCCAAATGCATCCAAGTCAGCCCATCTGACTTGCAAGGTACTGTGATGAATCATTGGCGTGTCAGCTTTCTGTACGTGACGCGGTGCGGACGAGCTGCGTCTACACCTAGGCGTTCGATTTTGTTCTTCTCATAAGATTCGAAGTTTCCTTCAAACCAGAACCACTGTGACTCCCCTTCATAAGCAAGAATGTGTGTCGCAACTCGGTCAAGGAACCAGCGATCGTGGGAGATAACCACCGCACATCCAGGAAATTCAAGTAATGCGTTCTCAAGGGATCCAAGAGTCTCGACATCAAGATCGTTTGTTGGCTCATCGAGAAGAAGTAAGTTGCCGCCCATTTTCAAGGTGAGTGCGAGGTTCAACCGGTTCCGCTCTCCGCCTGAAAGGATCCCCGCCTGCTTCTGCTGATCTGGACCCTTAAATCCAAATGCAGAAACATAAGCACGGCTGGGCATTTCGACTAGTCCGACCTTTATGTAGTCGAGACCATCGGAAACGACTTCCCATAAAGTCTTCTTTGGATCTATCCCGGCACGAGACTGGTCAACATAAGAGATTTTGATAGTCTCTCCGACTTTGATCGCACCAGAGTCTGCTTCCTCGGTCCCTAAAATCATTTTGAATAGAGTTGTCTTACCTGCGCCGTTTGGTCCGATAACACCCACGATACCGTTGCGCGGAAGTGAGAAAGAGAGATCGTCAACGAGAAGTCGCTCGCCGAATCCCTTGGAAAGATGATCGACTTCAACAACAATATTTCCGAGACGTGGCCCAGGTGGAATCTGAATCTCTTCGAAATCAAGTTTTCGCATCTTGTCGGCTTCGGCAGCCATTTCTTCATACCGAGCAAGACGTGCTTTCGACTTCGCCTGCCGCCCCTTGGAGTTCTGGCGGACCCACTCAAGCTCCTCCGTCAATCGCTTGACTCGCTTGGCGTCCTTCTGTCCCTCAATCTTAAGACGGGTTGATTTTGTTTCTAAGTAGGTTGAGTAATTTCCTTCATACGGATAAGCGCGACCGCGATCAAGTTCCAGGATCCACTCGGCTACGTTATCGAGGAAATATCGATCGTGGGTAATTGCCACAACGGTTCCTGGGTACTTACTTAAATGCTGTTCTAACCACTGCACGGATTCTGCATCCAAGTGGTTAGTAGGCTCATCGAGAAGAAGAAGGTCGGGCTGTTGAAGTAGTAGTTTGCAGAGTGCGACTCGTCGACGTTCTCCACCTGAGAGTACTTTCACATCTGCCTCTGGCGGTGGGCATCGAAGTGCATCCATCGCCTGCTCTAATTGAGAATCGAGGTCCCACGCATTTCGATGATCAAGTTGCTCTTGAAGGTTTCCCATCTCGGCAAGCAACTTGTCGTAATCAGCATCAGGATCGGCCATCTCCTCACTGACGGCATTGAAACGGGCCATCAGGGCCATTGTTTCAGCAACGCCCTCTTGCACATTCTCCAGAACATTTTTCTCATCATTGAGCGGTGGCTCCTGGAGAAGAATTCCAACTGTATAGCCCGGTGTGAGAAATGCCTCGCCATTGGAGGGCTGTTGAAGTCCCGCCATGATCTGCAGGACTGTCGACTTTCCGGCACCGTTGGGTCCGACAACACCGATCTTCGCCCCAGGATAAAAAGCGAGGGTCACATCGTCCAAGATGACTTTGTCGCCGTGCGCCTTTCGCGCCTTTTTCATTGTGTAAATAAACTCAGCCATGGGATGAAACCTTAGTGGTTCGAGTCGCTAGACTCCGTATCCGAAAGACGCCCCCAGCGCCTGTAGCTCAGTCGGATAGAGCACCCGCCTTCTAAGCGGGTTGTCGCAGGTTCGATTCCTGCCAGGCGCACCTACCCCTTCTTTATATACCCGCTTGGGCAGAGTGGCTTCACTGCCGTCACTTTCTTTACAAGTTTTCCTTTGACGCAGACAATCGTCACCTTCTTTGCAGTCGCCGCAGTAATTGTAATAATCATGATTTTGACTGGTGCGGCCAGAAATTCACTATTTCCATCCTGCGACATTGAAACTAGACATCGACCTGGTGCCACCAATATTAGTTCTGCCTCAGATACCAAACAAATCTTCTCGGTTTTGGAAACTGCCGTGACAGGCAATGCAGAAGTTGCTGAAATGTTAAACGGAAATACCAATTTCATTATGTTGACTGTTGTGGGGAGGTTCCAATTTCCGATTGACTGGCTTGATCTCGTCGGAGTTGTTGCCGACGTCGATGTTGGTGTCGGGGTGGGCGTCACCACACTGGTGCCGCTCCAAACCTGACTCATCGAAGTGCAGTTCAGGATCTTGAGGCAAAGAAGTGGAGTTCCTTGAAATATTCCGAAACCTTCTGAGTCAATATATTTCGCAGTTGCTAGCCCGATAACTCTCCCAGTTCTATCAAATACCGGGCCTCCCGAATTACCAGGATTGATAGGAGCGGTAGTTGTACCTGTGAATTTCGAACCATTGACACTTGAGACGATCCCAGTTGTAAGCACACCCGGGAAGCCCAACGGACTCCCGATGACTCCAGACCACCAACCTTGCTCTGGACTTGCACCTCTCCAATTCAACGGGGCGATGGAAGTGGACGTGAGAACCCCCGCCACGTCATTTGCTTCATCCCAAGCGTAAACATAAGCACCAACCTTTGTTTGGTCAGACAATACAATAGAGATATCTCTATTCGTCTTGCATTCAGAAATTACGTGGTGGTTGGTAATTATATAACTCTTGAATCCGGATGATAGATTGGCGGAACTTAAATCCGCATTTATCGACCATCCAGTTCCCAAGCTATTGCCACAAAGCACGGTCACTACAGACTTAGTCAAAGACGAAGAAAGTGAGACTAAGTCATTTGGAGGGCTGGCGGGAGAAACTATTGAAGTCACCCCCAATAAGTTTGTGCTCGGCAATTGTCCGCTTACTACGGACGACGTTGAATTCCCGGGATTGACAACTGTCCCACCGCTCAAGTTGACATTCCAGTAAGATGTTGGTGCCCAGTCGAAATCAATCGCATCAGATGCAATGTGGTCTGAATATCCTTGGATTCCTAGTGTTGAACCGAAGGGCAGGCAATTCTTTGGGATGCTAAAGCCAATCCAGGTTGCTTGTTTCTCGATATTAGTCCATGTTTGGGCGGCACATTTGTCGCTAAGGATTGGAGTTCCAGAAGTTCGTTCATCAAAACGTCCTTTTTGCGAAAAATTCTTCTCATAGGGCGTCAACGGCGTAGAGATTACATAGTCATCTTTTCCGTCAAGATTGAGATCGAGAAGTATTCCTGCCCAAGATTGGTTCCCATCCGCGAAGCGAGTAGCAGTCATAGGCTTAGTAAAATCTAGAAAGAACCAATATTCACTCGGAGCGGTGTCGCTGACTGCAAGATCAACTCGGCTTATGTCGTACTCTGATGAAAGGTCAGGGCGGTTATATGTATCGACAGGACTAGATTGGTATTGAATCCAAGCGGCACTAGCAGGAGGAATAGAAAATAACCCTGCGACGAGCGTAAGCGCGGAGAGTACGCTGAGATACTTCCTCACAAACTCAATTATCGCTCGGTTTTCACCTTGCGTACAGACGTGCCACCTCTTATTAATTACAACTTTCGCGCTTACCCAATCTTGGCAATTTGAGATACATCCAAGTCATACAGTGCACCTGTGATCGTGCTATAGCCCAGTGCAGGGTCTGCATTTGAGCATGCTGGGCTCAGGATGTAGGTAAGTAATTCTTTGACATCAGCCGCGTGTTTCCCCTTGGTATCAACAAGTGCGTAGGAGACGATGCCCAGCGGGTAGGCGCCCGCCTCCATCGTGTTGTAGTCAAAGGTTAGGAATCCATTTGGATCCACTACTGAGGCCCCGAGAAAAGTCGAAGTGCCAGTGGCATCGGGGGCTTGGTAATTTCCAGCAGCATTTTTAACGTTTGCCTCGCCAAGACCCGCAGCTTTAGCATAATTCTTTTCTGCGTATGTAATGGAGTACGGCGTCTTTCCAGCAAGTACCGAAACTCCCGATGACCCGGCGGCGGAAACTATCCGGCCCAGATTTGCAGGTGAATCAATATTTCCTGGGAAACTGGACTTGAAGTCATTGCTTCCGAGTTTGGTCCAAATAGAAGGGGCCATTCCGTAAAGGAAATTTGTGAAGTTACCGGATGTGCCTGAAGAATCCGAACGGTAAATAACTTGGATATTTACCGAAGGTAAGGTGACACCAGGATTATCGGCCACGATTAACGCGTCATTCCATTTCACGATGGTTCCCGCGAAAATTCCAGCAATTGTTGAGGGTGAAAGATTTAATGGCTTGGCCAGATCCAATTTGTACATCACGGCAATCGGAGCGGCTATAACGGGCACGTGGATGACATTTGCACGGCGCGTGTTGGCAGTGTGAGGCGTGTCAGAGAAGTTGAAGTCCCCGATGCCTTTATCAGAGGCACTACGGCCAGCCCCTGAGCCTCCACCAGAGTATGTATATGTGTTGCCGGACGTCGTTGTATAACCCGCCTTGCACGCATCAAGGAGCGGAATGACGAAGGTAGAGCCCGCACCAGTGAGATTGACTTTGGATACATTCTTATCTGACGAAGAACGCAACGAGAAGAAGATTCCAGCAACGACAATCACGACAAGAAAAATGATTCCGGTTTTCCAATTCTTTTTCATGTCCTCTGCTTCCTTCGATAGGTTGATACCCGCCTGTTAATGATACGCGCTCAAGTTACGCACATAAAAGAAGGGCGGCCGATTTTCACCGACCGCCCCTATTCCGAGTGTCAACGCTTGCCTTCTGGATTAGCCAATCTTTCCGATCTGCTTAACATCAAAGGCGTATAGCGAACCTGTGATGGTCGTGTACTCCAGCGATGGGTTTGTGCCTGGGCACACTGGGCTGAGGAGGTAATTGAGGAACGACTTCACTTCAGCGGGACGATCTGTCTTTGTGTTAACAAGTGCATACGAGACGACCCCGAGTGGGTAGGCACCAGGCTCTTTTGTTCCGTAGTTGAAGACCAAGAATCCACTTGCATCTTGATCGGCTGCACCCAAGAAGTCTGATGTTCCACCAGCATCCGGTGCCTGGTAGTTGCCAGCAGCATTCTTGATTTTTGCTACACCAAGGCCAGCATTTGCTGCAAAGTTCTTCTCTGCATATGTGATTGAGTACGGAGTTTTTCCAGCAAGTGCAGCGACTGCAGCAGAGCCTGAAGCACCGACTACTCGGCCGAGGTTCGACATGTCATTGATATTTCCAGGGAAGCTTGTCCTGAAGTCGTTATTGCCAGCTTTTGTCCAGATGGATGGAGCCATGCCGCGCAAGAAGTTGGTGAAGTTACCCGATGTGCCCGATGAATCTGAACGGTAGATAACTTGAATCTTCTTATTTGGCATGGTGAGGTAAGTTTTCATGGTGACGGTCTTAAGAACTATTGGTGAACCAGTCTTGTCCTTAAGAACTACTCCTTTGGAATCCTTCTTATATACAACTGACTTATAAGGCCGGTTGTTATCTTGCACAATTGCTGGATCGTTCCACTTTGTAATTGTTCCGCCGAAGATTCCTGCAACTGTCTCAGGTGAGAGGTTCAAAGTCTTGGTGGTGTTAAGTCGGTACATAACAGCAATTGGTGCGGCGACAATCGGAATATGGATCACTGTGGCTAAACGTGAAGCACCAGTGTGTGGGGTGTCAGAGAAATTGATATCGCCAATTCCCTTATCTGATGCACTTCGACCAGCACCTGACCCACCGGCACCGTAGGTAAACGAGTTTCCTGTTGCATTAGCCCAACCAACTTTACAAACATCAAGTAATGGAATTGGGAATGTCGCGCCGGCACCAGTCAAGTTGACTGCAGCCACTGCAGGTGATGCCGCAAAGAGAGCGATCGACGTCGCGATCACTGCAATCTTCAAGGTCTTCGAAATTTTCATGTACTTCCCCTCGTAGGTTGAGATGTGCTTACCAAGGAAAAGGTAAAGAAGTGTTGTTAACAGATTCCCGAGAAGACCCAAACAGAGAGCGACGCCAAAGTGAACAGTTGGGGCTACCGGGAAGGTACGGTTGAGGACTAGCCAAACCGCCCGGTGACATAATTCTCGGTCCTTTTGTCCTTAGGGCGGGAGAAGATCTCCCCCGTCGGCCCAACTTCAACCATCTTTCCTGGGCCACCTTCGGATAAGAAGAAGGCTGTGTAATCTGAGACGCGCGCCGCCTGCTGCATATTGTGCGTCACGATAATGATCGTCATCGTCGAAGAAAGATGCGAAATCGTCTCTTCGATCTTGAGAGTTGACCCTGGATCAAGGGATGAACACGGTTCATCCATCAGCAGCACTTCGGGTCGTACGGCGAGCGATCGTGCGATACAGAGACGTTGTTGCTGCCCTCCGGAAAGTGATCCTCCGTAAGCGCCAAGACGGTCCTTTACTTCAGTCCAGAGTCCTGCGCGCTCAAGACATTCTTCAAGAAGATCATCCTTATTTTCGACTTTAAGCTGTGCCAATTTCAAACCAGCTAAGACGTTCTCCGAAATAGTCATTGACGGAAAAGGATTTGGCTTCTGAAAAACCATTCCGATTTTCAATCGGATCTTCGTAACATCTGTACCGGGAGCGTAGACATCTTGCCCGTTGAGTAGCACTTGACCTGCCATCGCCGCACCCGGAATGAACTCGTGCATTCGGTTGAGTGTGCGAATAAATGTTGATTTACCGCATCCTGATGGACCGATAAGAGCTGTAACAGTTCCGGACCAGAAATCCAAGGAGAGGTCCTCAAGCACCATCCGATCGCCGAACCAGGCATGAATGCCACGAGCCTCCAGGCCTATTCCCTGCACTTGAGTGGAGGCGATTTTAGATTCAAAACGATTCTTAGCCACTTCACCCAATGAGGAGGTCAAGGGTTGAGTTGTCATCTCGTGCTCCTGTTTCTTCTCATCACTCACTTGCTCGTCCGTCTCTCACTTAATACCCGTGCTGAAATAAAGAGCATCAGCACGATTACCAACAGAATCAAAATTCCAGCCCAAGCGCGCGTTACAGACTCTGCCGTCCCGACCGCATAGGCCTTCCAAATATAGAAAGGCAAAGATCCCATCGGTCCGCTAAACGGATTTCCATTGACCGAATCCCCACCACCAGTAAGCAGAAGCACTGGCGCGGTTTCTCCAGCAATGCGAGCAATGCCCAGAATCATTGCTGTAACGAGACCACTTTTTGCCGCAGGAACAACGACCATTGCAACGGTCCGCCACTGTGTTCCTCCGAGAGCAACTCCAGCCTCGCGCAGATCATTTGGAATAAGTAGAAGGACTTCTTCAGAAGTCCGGGCAATAGTCGGGATCATCAAAATTGAAAGCGCAAGGGCACCGACAAAGCCCGAATATGACTTGGTGATCGGATAGACGATTGCAGAGAGAATAAAGAGGCCCGCAACGATCGATGGAACGCCACTCATCGCCTGTACTAAGAACTTGATGGGTCTGACAAATCGCCCCTTGATCTCCGTCATATAAATCGCGGTCAAAATTCCAAGTGGAACGCTAATTATCAATGCGACCAGGACAAGAATGCCGGTGCCAGTAAGTGCATGAAGCAGGCCACCCTGATTGACGGGATCAGAGACGCTGTTGAGCTTCATATCCTTTGTAAATAGCGAGAGATGAATCCCCTTATAACCGCGGATAAAGACAGTCGCCAGAATGCTAATAATCGGAGCAACCGCCAAGGTAATTCCAAGTGCTACAAAAGCACGCGCTATTGCATCCTTTGCGAGCGCCATTCCGCGAGTGAAGTAGTGAAATGTGAAATCGTAAATAGTGAAGGCGAGGAAGAAGAGGGAAAAATAGGCGAGTTTGCCCTTCATCGGAGTGATTGCAACGATTACGTAAGAAGTGAGTAATCCTGCAAGAAGGACCAGTCCCGAGTTGAATCTCTCGCGCGGAGAGGATTGCCACGGTTTCTGCGGACGAACCACTTGCTTCTCGGTCATCGTCCCTTACCTCCCGAACGACGAACAATCAGATCTGCAAGTGAATTCACGGCCAAGGTAAGAACGAAAAGAATTAACCCGGCTGCCATAAGCGCCTTAATTTCTTCTGGTCCCGCCTCACCAAACTTCAACAAAATCATCGATGCTACGTTGCCACCTGCACCAAGAAGAACGTGCCAATTGACCTGGTAGACAACATTGAGCACGGTGTAGACAGCAACCGTCTCTCCCATGGCGCGACCTAGACCGAGCATTGCCCCACCAATGACGCCACTTCGACCGTAAGGAAGGACCACGGCACGGATCATTGACCAGCGAGTGGCGCCAAGTGCATACGCCGCTTGAATTCTGTCTGGCGGAGTCTGGCTAAAAACTTCACGTGCAACAGAAGTAACAATTGGAATGACCATGATTGCAAGTACAAGCCCAGCAATAAATGGCGAACGCGTATAAATCGGCGGATCGACTTGGAAAAGAGGTATGAATCCCAAGAAATGATGTAACAACTTCGCCCAGTACTCCGCGCTTGGCATGAGAATGAAGAATCCCCAGAGTCCGAAAAGGATTGATGGGAAAGCTGCCATAAGGTCGACGACTGCGACCATAATCTTCTTAAGAAACGGCGGTGCGAAAAAATTGAGGAAGAGCGCCGAAAGAATGGAGATTGGAACTGCAACAACGATTGCGATCAGAGCGGACAAGACAGTGCCGATCAACATCGCACCTATTCCAAATTGAGTCGCCTTCGGGTCAAAATTGCCTGCGGCATCCTGAACCACTTGCCAGTTGCTCCCGGTGATGAAGCGGAAGCCTTGGGTGCGGAGAACCGAGAACCCCTGGAAAGTTAGAAAGAAGAAGATCAGCCCAAGAATGACCAACGATGAGAGAGCGCCACTCGTTACGATCCCCGCAAAGACCCGATCCGATACTCTTGGCTGGGTGGTAATTTCTCGCTTGGTCGGTCCGCCCACAGATGCTGGTGAAATAACTGTCTGGGACACAAGGAAATCTTGCTCGTATCCAGGTGTATTTACCTAGAGGGATGGTTAATAGAAGGTGAACGGGAAGTGAAATCCAATCTGTAATTCCTGACCCTCTTCATCATCTAAAGTGTCTCCATGGCCAACGAGAATCCGCCCCTCATCTGGATTGATTGCGAGATGACGGGTCTCTCGCTAGAGAGCGACGTTCTTGTCGAGATCGCCGTCCTGGTCACGGATGCCGACCTCAACCTCATTGGTGAAGGCGTGGATGTTGTCATTCGTGCAGATGCGACACTGCTGGCCGGAATGAACGATTTCGTCACCCAGATGCACAAGAGTTCAGGCCTGATCACCGAAATTCCCGATGGAATCACCACTTCAAGCGCCGAAGATTTGATACTCACCTACTTGCAGGCCAGCGGAGTCCAGCCCGGCAAGTCCCCTCTAGCGGGAAACTCAGTGAGTGTCGATCGGAATTTCATCGCCCGCGACATGCCCCGTCTCAATGAATTCCTCCACTACCGAACCGTTGATGTCTCATCCATCAAGGAACTCGCTCGACGTTGGCATCCTCGGATTTACTTCAATGCCCCTGCAAAGAGCGGCAACCACAGAGCACTTGGAGATATCAAGGACTCAATCAATGAATTGAGGTACTA